>SZPB01000063.1 GCA_030263535.1 Cytophagia bacterium CHB2 | reverse complement strand
AGTTGCTGAGCTTGTCGAAACAGTTGCTGAGCTTGTCGAAACAGTTGCTGAGCTTGTCGAAACAGTTGCTGAGCTTGTCAAAACAGTTGCTGAGCTTGTCGAAACAGTTGCTGAGCTTGTCGAAGCAGCGGAGTAATCGCGGAAGGCCGCATCGGTAAAAGGATCAACGCCGAGAATGTGCAACGCATCGTTTTGCGCTTCGCGGCAGGCGGCAACGTACTCGATCAGCGGCGTGGCTTGCAAGCGCGGCTGGCGTAAAATCCGCGCGGCCAGCGAGTCGGGAATGCCGGCGGCGCTGCCGAAAATCTGGTGTGTGGCGCGCCCAGAGACGGCATCAACGGTATTGCGAAAGCTTTGCAGCGCGTTTTCATTGGCCAGGTCAATGCCGGCCATCACCGCCACGCCGATGGCGATGCCGAGCAGCGAGAGCAGCGCTTCCAGCGGCCGCCGCCGCAAATGCCGGAGATTGAAGAGTCGGAGAAGTTTGAGCAAGTGTTTCAGGGGTGGTAAATTTTTAGCCACAGATTTGCACGGATGAGCACGGATTTAAACGATTCTTTTGAAAGAAACGATTTCTACGCCAGTTTTCAAACCAGTGAAAACTGAAGCGCTTCGGACGACGCTGGGAAAGAATTTCAGTCCCGCCGCTGCGGGATTATTCTAACTTTGAAGAGCTAATTGCCATAATCCGTGAAAATCTGTGTTCATCCGTGGTTAAAAAAATTTTTTCTCAAACGGATCGAATCTGCCCACAGGCGAGAAGCCTTATAACGAAATCCGTTGGCCGCTTTCATCCGTTGGAATTTTTTTCATTGATTCAGATTCGCGTTATGCTTAGAACTTCAGAAGATTCCGCCCGGCGGAACAATAGGACAAGAGACTCATACAAATCAGCATAACCATGCCCTAGCGTTGCACCAAATCATCCCGATAAACCACGCCACCTTTCATCACAAAACCGACATGTTGCAATCGGTCAATATCTTGCAAAGGATCGCCGGGAACCGCGATCAGATCCGCGTATTTGCCCACTTCGATGCTGCCCACGCGATCCTGCCAGCCGATGATTTCCGCATTGAGACTGGTCGCAGAAACAATAACCGACATTGGTGATTCGCCGAGGCTCACGCGCATCGCCAATTCCTTGGCATTATCGCCGTGAGGGATCACCGAAGCATCAGTTCCCAGTCCAACCGAAATGCCGGCTGCCAGTGCGCGTTTGAAAGCAGCAATTTCAGCCTCGCGAAGTCGCCGGTTGCGCTCAATTTCGGATTCTGGAATACCCTGTAGCTTGCCTTCCGTCTCAATCACTTCGCTGGTGTAGAGCGTCGGCACATAGAAAGTTGTGCGGGTGGCTTTGAGCATTGCGATCGCTTCATCGTCGAGAAATGTACCGTGATCAATCGTACGCACACCCGCACGAATTGCAGCTTTGATGCCCTCGGCGCCGTGCGCATGCGCGGCCACTTGCCGGCCCCAGCGATTGGCTTCGATCACTGCGGCTTGAATCTCTTCGTCTGAATACTGCTGTGCGCCGGGATGAATGCCCTTGGAGAGCACAGCGCCAGTCGCGAGAATTTTGATGAAATCCGCGCCGTGCTTGAAATTTGTGCGCACCGCTCTCGTAATTTCCTCCGGGCCGTCGGCGAGGTTCTTCGCAAGCGGAACATCGACATAAATCGAAAACTGGCGCGCATCACCAGCGCCGCCGGTGGAAGACACATAGTTTCCTGCCGCCAGCAATCGCGGGCCGGGTACTGCGCCCTCTTCTATCGCCTGGCGCAGATCAACATCAACATAAGGCCAGGTTGGCCCCATATCGCGGCACGTCGTGAAACCCGCCAATAGTGTAACACGCGCGTTATGCGCACCCCAAAGCGCATTATGTCCCGGCGTGGTTTTCACCAGCGCTTCTTCCCAATGAGTGCCGTAGCGATCGGTCAAATGCGTATGCAGATCGATCAGCCCCGGTAACAACGTCGCCTCCTCGAGATCAATGACTTTGGCATTTGGAAGAATGGCCAGTTGTTTTCCAATTTCGACAATTTTCCCGCCTTCAATCTTTACCCTCGCCGGCTCAAGGGGAACGCCGCCGCGGCCGTCAATCAATCGCGCGGCTTTGATCACGATAGCCGCGCTTTGCGCGAGGGCTTCTGCGCCACAAAACAGTAAACTGATGAAGGCAAACATACGAAACATAAGCGGCCTCGCTTAAGAACCATTTGGAACCGTTGTCAATGAAAAAATTTTGCCATCGCGCACCTGCAAAGCGCGATCTGCGAAGCGCGCAGCCTCGAGGCTGTGCGTGGCGAGCAGCACGGTTTTGCCGTGTAGCGTCACCAGTTGTTTTAAGAGCGCCAGAATCTTCATGCCCGTTTCGAAATCGAGATTGCCAGTCGGCTCATCGGCAAGCAACAAGGCCGGATCATTGATCAACGCGCGCGCGATGGCCACGCGTTGCTGCTGGCCGCCGGAGAGTTGATCCGGCATGGCATCCAGGCGATCACCAATGCCAAAAGTTTGCAGCAACGCAATGCCTCGGGCCTGCAAATCTGCCTGTGCGGTATCGCGAAGCTGGGCTGGCAACAAAACATTCTCGAGCACAGTCAGCGTCGGCAAGAGATTGAAGAATTGAAAGACGAACCCAATTTTCTCCCGCCGCAACAGCGTCAGCGCATGCTCGTTCATCGTTGTAATATCCTGCCCATCGAATAAAATTCTGCCGCCAGTGGGCCGGTCGATGCCGCTGATCAAATTGAGCAAGGTGCTTTTGCCGGAACCGCTGGCGCCATAAAGCGTGAGAAACTGGCCTTTTGCAATAGTCAGATTGACGCCCTCTAAAGCAGAAATCCGATTGTTCTGCTGACCATAAATTTTCGAGATGTTTTCGAGGAAAATCAAATGTTGTCCTGGTTGTTCCATCGGTTTGATTTCATAAAAATGATGGGCAAGATACATGTGAAAGCGCACAAGCGCAAGCGCTGGCCACGTGAAAAGTTGAGTCACGTGTGAAATAAGTATAACCGAAACACAATTTTGAATTCCAAATGTTCAACAGTGGTACAAGATTGTAACCTTGCTGATTATTTTGCAACAAATTTGGCCAATTTCCGCCACTTGGCTGATTATTGTTCGCTCTCCGCCACTTTTTGAGTAGAATCAAGGCTTTCGAGCCGGCTTCATCTTCAATTTTTGTTTATAGATGTTGAATTTGTGACTCATATAAATGCTTAAAAATACGTAACCGTGATCATTTATCAGGCTTGTGGGTAATTTTTCTGAGGTCTACTATTACTTGTGGCATCCAAGTTGCTGATTGAAAAAATGTCTTGATTGAAGGGATCAAGGTTATACCAGTAGGCGGCTTTGTGCCTCACATCGGGATTCTTTGAGTGTCTCGCAAATCCTTTTGTAAAGGTTGTATTGCCTAGGCAGGGTTTGAGGTATTATACAGGATTTGTAGACGAATGCAACCTGCACGACACCCTCTCGGTGTGAGGCCTATTTTTTAATTTCATTCCATCACGCAGAAATAGCCGGTTGCAGCTATTTCTCGATCATCAACCACGGCGAAATCAACACATGTACAGGATGTCGAACCCCTCGGAGGAGTCGATGGAAAAAGGTATCGTTCAGTACTTTGGCAACGGCACTTCTCTGCAATTGGAACACCTTTTGGACAGCGAAGGATACGCGCTCCAAAGTCATTCTCGTTTGGAAGCTTTACCGGAAGTTGTTGTAACCGAAAAACCGGCAGTCATCATCATAGATCTGGATGAATTCGGTGATCGCGTTTGGTCGGCGTGCATTGATCTGCAAGACGACATTGCAGCGCACAAAACCGCGTTAATCTTGGTGACCTCAAGCGAGGACGAGAA
Source organism: Cytophagia bacterium CHB2 (assembly GCA_030263535.1). Taxonomy (NCBI): domain Bacteria; kingdom Pseudomonadati; phylum Bacteroidota; class Cytophagia; species Cytophagia bacterium CHB2. The sequence continues at coordinate 18,504 of SZPB01000063.1, read as the reverse complement.
TTTGCGCGTGAAGGCGTTGGAAAGCGGCGCAGATGACATCATCGCCAAGCCGTTCGGCCCGCGCGAGTTGTCAGCGCGCATCAAGGCCATTGGCCGGCGCCTCGCGTTGATGGATGCCAAAAAAATCCGCGTCAAGGATATCGAAATTGACCTCGATGAGCACCGCGTGCGCAAAGCGGGCAAGCCCATCGATCTCACGTATATCCAATTCAAGCTTCTTTATTTGCTCGCGTCGCGCCGGAACAACGTGTTCAGCCGCAAGGAAATTCTTGAGCGAGTGTGGGGCAAGAAGGTTTATGTCACCAACCGCACGGTGGATGTTCACATCAAGCGGCTGCGGGAAAAGCTGGGCGAATATAAGTATCCGTCTCAATATATCGAAACGATCCACGGCACTGGTTATCGTTTCCTCTAATACCTCATTAATTTTTTCCTCCCTCCGGGCCCCTGGCGCAAGCTGGGGGCTTTTTTATTTCGATCATTCCCTCCGGCAAAACAATATTTCCCGCTCACGATTCGCCGCCAGCCCCATCGGATTTGCGCAGCGGTGATCCCAATTGACATTTTAAAAATGCTGAAGTACATTGCCCAGGCAGGCAACGGAAATCGACAAAACCGAAATCGCAGAAAACTCTATGATTCAAATCATCTGGGACACACGCGGTTATTTTTTCTGGCTGCTGGTGGTGTCCTTATTTTGCTGGATACTCGAACGGCTGGCGCCGTGGCGGCCGGAGCAAAAACCCTGGCGTGAACAAATCGGGCAAGATTATTTCTGGCTGATTTTCAACGGACATTATGCCGGCGTTTTGCTGGCCTATATCGGCAGTTGGCTGATGCAGCAGATGAACCAATTTCTTGGCGTGTGGCAGGTGCCGCCGCCGGAGTCGATCAAGCTGCTGGGCGGCAGCCCGCTGTGGCTGCAATTTCTTGTTTTTCTTACCTTCAAAGATTTTATGGAATGGTGTGTGCACAATCTGCTCCACCGCGTGCCGTGGTTGTGGGAATTCCACAAATTGCATCACAGCATTGAAGAACTGGATTGGATCGGCAATCTTCGCTTTCATTGGATGGAGATCGTCGTTTACCAGAGCGTGACCTACTTGCCTCTGGTGATGCTGGGCGTTGAGGGCAACGTTATTCTCGCCATTGCGGTATTCGGCACGCTCATCGGCCATCTCAATCACTCGAATTTGAAAATCAGTTGGGGCCCGTTGCGTTACCTGATTAACTCTCCGCGCATGCATGTGTGGCATCATGATCTCATTCTGCGCGGCGGGCACGGTAAAAACTTCGCCATTGTGTTCAGTTTGTGGGATTGGCTCTTCGGCACGGCGTATTTGCCCGGCGATAAAGAACAACCGGAACGGCTGGGATTCGAAGGGATGGAAAAATTTCCGCGGGGGCTTATCGCACGATTAATTTATCCCCTCCGGCTCAACAAGACGAATGTGCAGCGCTAGCCGGAACAAATTACACCGATTTCAGATTGATGATTGCGGATAGCAGAAATCGCGACGTTATGATAATCGATGATTTATGAAATGCGATCAACTCAACTTTTTAACCTCAATGAGTACAAGTTTTGTTAGTCGCGTGTTGCAGCAAAGACTCTTTTGCATTCCGCCATCTGCCCAAGTCATCGCCAGCGTACTCTACTTCAGGAGTTTGCAAGCTGACCAAGAAGATCGCCAGATACCTCAGCATCATGATGACACGGACGGTGTAATGTTCTCCGAGCGATAGTAGAGATACAAGTAACCCGCAGCTTGCGCCCCCAGCAAATGCCAAAGCGCATGGCCTTGCAGCCAACTGGCCGGGTCGCATAGAATTTTGGCGTAATCGAGAACCCAAATGATGAAAGCGGTAAGCATCGTTGCCAATGCTGCGCGCAAGTATTTTGTTTGAATATCGACCCGCTGCCGCCGTCGCCGGAGGAGTTCCGGCGCGAGTGCGACCAGCAAAATTGCGCCAAAAATCCAGCGCCGCAAAACCGGGACTTCGATCAAGAGATAAGCCAGAATAAAATTGGCGGCGAGGTACATCAACACAAAAGATTTCTTGGGCATGGCCCGCCAGCGATCAAGATTATAAACCAAAACAAATGTCGCCAGCAGATACATTCCCATGACGTCGAAGAACTGCCCCACGAACGTCAAGGAGGCATGATAAAACGCGCTGCCCAATCCGATCACGATCAACGCGACGCCGTAGGTGGCGGCATAGCTGCTTTGGCGCGTCATGGGATTCCAACGCTCACGGCGTTTATGCACCGACAAATCATTACGGCATTGCCCGAGGACAAGCAAACCGATCAATGCAAAGCCGAGACTCGACCAGGCATTGGCCGGCTGTGCCACCGCGCCGGGACGAATGTCCTCGCAGAAACACGAAGCCGGCATGCAACTTGCCGGTTGCCAGTCGCCCCAGGAATACTCCTGCGAACTCAGAAAAACTGCAGTGAAAACGATGGCGGTAAAAGCGACGAGCGGCCAGGCAAAAGATTTGAGATGTTGCATACGTTTCCTGGAAAATTTTTCGTTTGCGTTTTTCCGGTTGCGTGACACGATGCTAATGAATGGCGCCCAAAGCCGCAAGCCGTTTTCTGAGAATCAACAAACCAACCGATAACGATGAAGTCGGACTTTGCAACTCTTTGTGGAATGCGAATCGGATTCAATGCAAAATCCTTCGTTCGAATCCAGCGCTGCAACGCCCGGCTTCGCCCGCTTTCTGGCTTTGCAAAAACTTGTTTGGGGAAATAGCCGGGAAATATCATGCCTGACGACACTTTCATTGGCGGTTCCCAGGATCAGTTTCCGCTCACGCGCTGGTCGGCGATCATCGCGATGCGCAGCCATGACGCGGCCGAGCGGCAACGCTCACGTGAAGCGATTGTAACGGCTTATTGGAAGCCGGTCTACAAATATCTCCGGTTGAAGTGGCGCAAATCGAATGAAGATGCCAAAGACCTGACCCAGGGCTTCTTCGCCGTGGCGCTGGAAAAAGGTTATCTCGAAAATTACGATCCTGCCAAAGCGCGCTTCCGCACATTTTTGCGCACTTGTCTCGACGGCTACGTTGCCAATGAAAACAAGGCCGCGCAGCGCCTCAAACGCGGCGGCGGCGCTGAAATCATCCCGCTAGATTTTGAAAGCGCCGAGGGTGAATTGCAGCATCTCGAGCTCGCGGATGATGAAAACATCGAGGCCTATTTTGAAACGGAATGGCTGCGCAGCCTGTTTGCGTTGGCGCTCGATGCCTTGCGCGAAGACTGCCAGCGCCGCGGCAAACAGGTTCATTTGCAACTATTCGAAAGTTATGATCTCAACGAAGCCGACGCGGCGAAACTCACCTACGACGAGCTGGCCACCCGCTTCAATCTGTCCGTCACGCAGGTGACGAATCATCTTTCTTACATTCGGCGCGAATTCCGAAGAATTCTATTGGAGAAGTTGCGCGAGCTTACAGGTTCGGAGGAAGAATTTGCCCGGGAAGCGCGCACGGTTTTTGGCGTTGATCAAAATTAACCTGCTTCTCGAATAAGCCTGCACGGCGCGGCTGCCCATTCCCCGCCCGCCGGTACGCTCAAAAACAACTGTGGCAATTCAAGCGGCAATTTCCTACCATATCTGTCTCACGGCTATTTCAGTTCTGCGCGGAATCCCATTGGAAATGGACGAAGCGGCCAGCAACCGGCGTTACGACCTTGAGGAGCGGTTTCTCGCGAGCCAGGTTTCTCACCACTTTTTTCAAGGAGTAACGATGCGCAAACTTCGTGTCGGCGTGATCGATCTCGTTACCAAAGCCCCCACGCGCGCCCTGTTTGCACGGGTCATGAATGCCAATTTCGCGAGCATCATGCCACAGGTCATTTCCCTGTGGTGCGAAGAGGAGGGGCACGATGTCAGGCTGGTTTGCTACACCGGCTTTGAAAATCTCCAGGAAGAATTGCCGAAGGATCTCGATCTCGTTTTTATCGGCGCGTTCACACAGGCCGCGCAACTCGCTTATGCGTTGAGCCATCAATTTCGAAAAAACGGCGCAGTCACGGTCATTGGCGGCCCGCACGCGAGATGTTACCCGCAGGATGCCCAGAAGTATTTCGACTATGTGCTCGGGTTTACCGACAAAAAAATAATCACCGAAGTATTGCGTGATTGTTCGCAGCATCGTCCGCTCGGCGTGCGCTTGGATGCCGGACAACAGCCCACCTCCCTCCCGGGCGTGCGCGAACGCTGGAAGTTTATCGAACCAACCTTGCGCAAAGCGCCCTTCATCAAATTGGTGCCAATGATCGGCAGCCTGGGATGCCCTTACACGTGCAGTTTCTGTATCGATGCTGCCGTGCCCTACCAGGCGCTGGAATTCGAGCTTATGAAAGAAGATTTGCGCTTTCTCTTGAAAACCGTCAAACGGCCGCTCATCGGCTGGCATGATCCCAACTTCGGCGTGCGTTTCAACGAAACCATGGATGCCATCGAGGAAGTCGCGCCGCCGGACAGCATTGACTTCATCGCGGAGAGCAGCCTCTCACTGCTGGGCGAGGCAAATTTGAAACGGCTGCAACGCAACGGTTTCAAAGCCCTGCTGCCGGGTATTGAATCGTGGTATGATCTCGGCAACAAATCCAAAACCGGCACGCGGCACGGCATGGAAAAAGTGCGGCAGGTTTCCGAGCATGTCAACATGATCATGCGCTATATCCCCTACGTACAAGCCAACTTCGTGCTCGGCCTCGACGTCGATGAAGGCCCTGAGCCGTTCGAGCTGACCAAGCGCTTTGTCGATCTCACACCCGGCGCCTTTCCCGGCTACTCGTTGCTTTCGGCGTTCGGCCAGGCGGCGCAACTCAATCTCGACTATCAACGCGATCAGCGCGTGATTCCCTTCCCCTTTCATTTTTTGAATAACAATCACGCCATGAACGTCAGGCCCAAGAATTATGCCTGGCCGGAGTTTTACGATCATGTCGTAGATTTGACGCGCTACACCTTTTCGTGGCGCGCCATCGGCAGGCGTTATCAAGCGATTGACGCCAGAATTCCGCGCTGGATGAACGTGGTGCGCGCCATCTCCTCGGAAGGTTTTGGACGCATCAAGTATCACACCGCCATGCGCCGCCGCCTGGATCACGATCTGCCGCTGCGCCGCTTTTTCGAACAGGAAACCACCGAGATTCCACAATTCTATATCAATCGCATGCAGCAGGATTTGGGGCCGTTGTGGCATTGGCTACCCCAGGGCGCGTTGCAGCATGATCCGAACGCCTATCTCAAATCCGAGCTTTCGCAAGTGCTGCCGCCGGCGAATGGCAAAGCAGCGGGCCAACTGAAGCCGGCCCTGGCCGTAAGCGAAACTTTTCAAATTAGCTGAGTTCTCCCTTAGGGCAAAATGATCGCTGCACAAGTTTGAAATTCTCAGATCATTTTGCCCTGAAGTATTTACGTGTGTTTTTGTGCAAGAGAGCCGTCCTGTTGTGCTGCGCGATTCTGAACAGACTTGATTCTTACTGCACAGGGCGCAATAAGACTTGATTGATTGACGAAGAAAATATCCATACAATAACCCTCGTATGCCCTGGCTCTCGGACAATCTTCTTCATCGCCTTCAAACCGTCGCTGATCTTCCCGATCTTGGTGAAACGAAATATCGCTTGCTCGAAAAATTTGCCAGCGGCGGCATGGGAACGGTTTATCTCGCGGAAGACACCCAGCTTCATCGTAAGGTTGCGCTGAAAGTTTTGCATACACCCGACGCCTCCGGTGAGCTCTCTGCGCGCATGCTGCGTGAAGCGCGGGTAATCGCCCAATTGGAGCATCCCAGCATTGTGCCGGTGCATGACGTTGGCGAACTGCCCGATGGTCGCGTGTTTTATGTGATGAAATTCGTGCAAGGCCGGCGTCTCGATCAGTATACGCAAGCCGAAAATGCGCTGCCCGATCGTTTGCGCATTTTTCAAAAAGTCTGCGAGGCCGTTGCGTTTGCGCACGCCAACGGTGTGATTCATCGCGATCTCAAACCGGAAAACATCATGGTGGGCGCATTCGGCGAGGTGCTGGTGATGGATTGGGGTCTGGCGAAAATCGTGGCGGAGAAAGAAGAGCAGGGGACAGATGATGGAGTCCAGAAGACGCAAAATAAGAGAATAAACTCGCCCATCCGAAATCCAAAATCCGAAATCAACAATCGCGAAACGCTGCACGGCACGATCATGGGGACACCGGCCTACATGGCGCCGGAGCAAAAACGCGGCGATATTGCTCAAATCGATCAACGCAGCGATATCTATGCGCTCGGCGCAATCTTGAAATTCCTGTTAACCGGGCACAACAACGCCGGACTTGCGCAAAAAGATTTTTCAAGTTCTACAATAAGCTCAAACGCAAGTCCGGCTTTGCCCGGCGCCAAAATTCCCAAACAACTCGCAGCCATTTGCGCACAAGCCATGGCCGAAGAGAAGGAGCAGCGCTACGCCAGTGCGCAAGCGCTCGCCGGCGATATTGTTCGATTTTTGAACGGCCTGGCCGTAACTTCCTACAAAGAAAATATTTTTGAAAGGATTTTGCGCTGGTTGAAACAATATCGGTTCATCCTGTTTCTTATTGCAGCTTATATTCTCGCTCGCATTTTGCTAACTATTTTGCTCAGACCATAAAGGAATTTTACTGAAGGTTTAATAGATAAGCAGAAAAGGCGCCGTGTAACAATATGGCCGCCAGCGATATAATCCCTAAACCAGAAGGAGGAAAATCATGTCAAAACCTGTGTTGGGCCTGATCGTGGGAGCCGTGCTGGGTGTATTTGATGGGCTAACGGCCTGGTTCACGCCGGAAGTTCGGAACATGCTGGGAGACATCATCATGTGGTCCTCGCTCAAGGGCCTTATTGCGGGTGTCATTATCGGATTTTTTGCACGCAAGGTGAGATCATTGCAAACAGGCCTCATTTTCGGAGGGGCCGTGGGTTTGCTGTTGGCATTTTTGGTGGCGCTGCAGCCGCAGCCCAGTGGCAACCACTACTGGCTTGAAATCATGATTCCCGGCACGATCGTCGGGTTGATTCTCGGCTATGCCACCCAGAAATACGGCAAAGAATCCAAGCTGGCAACGACGCATTAGTGAGTATTGATGCTCGAATTCCACAAGGTCCAGCCACGGCTTGGCCGTGGCTTCTCTGCAACACATGCCCGGCTAGGCCGAGGCAGAACAATTCAAGGAAATCCAAATTATGAAGCATCAACGACTGGTGGTTTTTATTCTCGTTTCACTGTGTTTCGCGGGCGCGAGTTTCGCGCAAGAGCCCTTGGCCGAGCCGCTCAAGCCTTTTGCGCCGTATATCGGTAAAACCTGGCGCGGCGAATTTGCCAACTCCACACCCGATAAACCCATCATCGACATTTCACGCTGGGAACGCGCGCTCAACGGCCAGGCGATTCGTATTCTGCACTCCATCAACAACGGTGAATATGGCGGCGAGTCTATTCTCTTCTGGGATAAGCAAAAACAAAGCCTCGTGTTTTATTACTTCACCACCGCAGGATTTTACACGACCGGCACAGTTAAATTTGAAGACGGCAAATTCATCAGCCATGAAGTCGTAACCGGCAATCAAGATGGCGTTACGGAGGTCAAGGCGATTGGCGAAATCCTGCCCGGCGGCAAGCTGCGCAGCAGCTCGCAATACTTGAAAAACGGCGAATGGGTGCAGGGGCATGAAATCCTTTATGTCGAAGATGCCAGCGCGCAAGTCATCTTCAAGTGAGACGAATTGCAGTCAAAATCTTGCTCGGCACGCTGGTTGTGATCGTAGGCTACTATACTTTCGTAATGATCGTGCGCTCGCCCGCACTCGTGGCGGCGCGCCTGGCTGCCGTTGAGCCGGCGCTCGCCGCTGATCAACTTTCTGCGGAGTATTGCATATTTTACTCACGGTCGAAGATCCGGAATTTTTCTCACACTCCGGCGTCGATTTGAACGCGCCGGGTGCGGGTCTCACAACGATCACGCAGCGCTCGCAAAGAGCTTGCACTTCGAGTGGCGCCTCGCCTTACTACCCCGAGCACTAAATAAGTTACACTCTGATCTTCGAAAAAGGTCGATTTTTTCAAGGATTTTCAAGTTTTAGGGAGCACCGGTGTAACCTATATCGTGCTCGGAGTAGTAAGATCATAGGAAAGGGCGAAACAGCGAATCAAGCCGGCAACTTTTATTGGAGAAAATGTTATGCCGCTGTGCGGTCCGATTTTTAGAAAAATGCTGTTATTTGTAATGCTGTTTTGTGTTGCAATCAATGCACAAAACAAAAAAACGCCTGCGCTCAATCCTGATTATCAATCCTACCTCGCGCACATCGCGGCGGCGAATGCCTGCTTACGCTTGAATGAAGCGACGGAAGCGCAACGCTGGCTCGCAGCCGCGCCGGTAAAACAGCGCAATTGGGAATGGCGCTATCTCAACGCGCGCAGCGACAACAGCATTGCGGCAGTCAAACTCGCTGACGCGGCGCCGGACGAGGCGCATTATAGTCCCGATGGCAAAATGATCATTGCCGCCATGCCGGACAACAGCATTCGCTTGTTTGATGCCGAATCTCTGCAAGAAATCAAACGCCTGAACGGCCACACCAATGCCGTTTATGCCGCGAAAATCAGCCCAGATGGCATGCGCGCTGTCTCCTGCTCACGCGATACAACCATTTGCGTGTGGAATCTCGCCAACGGGCAGGTGGAGTGGCAAGGCAAAACCGGCGGGCGTGGCCTGGCAGATATCGATATCAGTCCGGATGGCAAGACCATCGCATTTTCGTCCTGGTATTTTGTGAAGGGACGAGGCGTCGTTGGGCTGGTGTCGTTGTGGGATATGGCTAACGGCAAAGAAATTTGGCGCACCGACTTTCGCGAAAAGCCCATCGTCGATATTCGCTTCAGCCCGAATGGCAAGCATCTCGCTGCCGGCACGTGGGGATGGCGCGTCGCTGTTTGGAACCTTGACAAGAAAGAGGAGCCGCCGCTCGAACTGCACTTTGATGATGTCGCGGCGTATTCGGCGATCGATGACATCGCCTTCAGTCCCGATGGCAAGTTGATCGCCGCAGCGACTAAAAACGGAACACCGCGTGTGTGGGAATTGGAAACCGGCAAATTGCTGTTCGAGTTGCGCGGCCATCAACAGCCGGTGTTCGCGATCGGGTTCAGCCTCGACAACAAGCACATTTACACCGGCAGCGCCGATGCAACAGTGATGAGGTGGGATGCGACAAGCGGCAAGCTTGTCAAAAAACTCTATGGACACGAAAACAAAATCATTTCGATTTCATTTCATCCGAACGGTAATTGTTTCATCACGGCATCATCGGATCATACGTTGCGCTTGTGGGATACCAACTTTGGCTTGGAATTTATGGACACGCAGGGCCGCAGTCCGCAGATTTACGCGTTCCCGATGAGCCGTGATGGCGAACTGCTGGCCACCAGCGGCCCGAATGAGACCATCAGCATTTGGAACATCAAAACCGGTACATTGGCGAATAACTTCAAGGGGCTTGGCGCATTGATCAATGCGGCCGATTTCAGCCCTGACAATTCGCTGTTGGTCGCGTGCAATTGGGACACGCTGGTAAAGATTTGGCACGTGAAATCTGGAGAGGTTCATCGGGAATTGCGCGGCCTGGAAGGCGGTAGCAGCGGCTGCGCATTCAGCGCGGACGGCAAACTCGTCGCTTCCGCTTCGCGCAATAAAGCAGCTTATGTGTGGGAGGTTGCAAGCGGCAAGTTGCTCAAGAGGCTTGAACATGAAGCCAATCTTTATTTTGTCACCTTCAGTCCTGACGGCGCGCTGCTGGCCACCGCCGGGCACGACGGTGTTTTGACTTTGTGGAATGCGAAAACTTTCGAGAAAGTTCGTATGCTGCCGGCGCATCGCGGTACAATTTACGCAATTGCATTTTCACCTGACGGCAATATGATGGCAACCGGCGCGGAGGACAATCCGGTTAAAATTTGGAACACCCAAACCGGCGGTTTGCTGCATGAATTGCACGGCCACGCCCAGCGCGTGTGGACCGTCGCTTTTTCGCCCGATGGCAAAAGGCTGGCAACTGGATCAGCCGATCTCACGGTACGTCTCTGGGATACGGTCACTGGACTCTCGGTTGCAACATTTTCAGATTTTACCGATCCGGTTTACAACCTCGTGTTCACGCCCGATGGTACGCGCATACTCGCCAATGCCAGCGGCACAGAAATCGTTGTTTACGACACGGTACCGTACCGAGAACGAATACAACAAAACGGCGTGAATGCCGCCAAGAACAACTAATTTGTGACGTCTGAAGGCCTCGCCGCCACGACGTTTTCATTAATTCTAGACTGGCCCCAAAAAGAGAATAGACTATGCGCAAACCAGGCATCCGGTTATACAAACTTGGCAGCTATGTCTTCATTCTTTTCGCCCTTGTACATAGCCTCAATTATTTCAGCGATCCTGCCAAGTTGTTGACCAATGAGGAGGACCGAAAAATCTTTCATGAGATTCAGACGCATGTTTTTAACTTGGGAGGATTTTCCACCACCACCGGAGACTTGCTGACGGGTTTCAATTTATATCTCAGCATCTTCACACTGGGATTGGGGATGCTTAATGTATTTTTGATCAAGCATCTCCGTGAAAACGTTGCGGTACTCAAAACCGCGGCAGCGATCAATGTTTTGATAACCGGCGCGCTGCTGGCGGTCACCGCACTCTTTTTTCACCTTCCGCCTCTTATTCTTTTTGGCCTTTCCTGTCTCTTTTTTCTCTCGTCATTCGTCTTACTCCGAAAGCCCGAGGTTTGAACGAATTTCTTGTTCGACTGGCTGCCATTCGTCAAAAAAATCTTTCGGTTTTGCTCAAATTTGGTTATGTCCGTCATCACTTGGTGAATTCATTTCCATCAAACAAAATCATGGCACGTTATGCTCAAAGACCTTCATTCGCGTTTGATCTTATGCTTATCGTTATTCTGCGCCCCGCTCGTTGCAGCCGACTCGGAAAGCACCCTGCAATTGCGGGCACACAGAATTGAATCCAATCTTCAACTCGACGGCCTCTTGACGGAAACGGAATGGCAAACGGCCGCAACGATTTCCGATTTTTTTCAGTATCAACCTGATGAAGGCCGGCCCGCATCCGAAAAAACCGAGGTGCGCGTGCTGTATGATGAACATTCTCTCTACATCGGCGCGATGTGTCATGATGCGGAACCGCAAAAAATTGTCGCACAAAAATTACAGCGCGACAGCGGCTTGGAAGATGACGATGTCTTCGGCTTTTTAGTGGACACCTATCACGATCATCGCAATGCGTATTTTTTCATGACCAACCCCAACGGCGCGCAGGAAGACGGCCAGCTCGTCGACGGCGCGTTCCGGGCGGATCTGGATTGGGACGGCGTCTGGGAAGTCCGCGCTCAAATTCATGAGCACGGGTGGTCCGCGGAATTCAAAATTCCGCTGTGGAATTTCAAATTCAATGCGCTGCTCGAACAAAGCTGGGGCATCAATTTCACGCGCACCATCAAACGCAAAACCGAACAAGTCAATTGGGCTTCATGGTCGCGCGACAACAACGGCGGCTTTTTGCGCGTATCGCGCGCCGGCGACTTGCTGGATTTGCGCGAACTTTCGCCGGGGCGCAATCTGCAGATCAAACCCTATGTTCTGGGCAAAACCCTGCGCGATGATCTGCTCACTCCGCAGCCGATCCGTGACGAGAAATTCGATGCCGGCCTTGACATTAAATACGGCCTCACTTCGAATCTCACGCTTGATTTGACCGCGAACACTGATTTCGCGCAGGTCGAAGCGGACATCGAACAAGTCAATCTCACGCGCTTTCCGCTCTTTTTCCCGGAGAAGCGGGAATTTTTTCTGGAAAGCGCCAATACCTTCCAATTCGGTGAAGGCAATTTCTTTGGCCCGCCGCCCATTTTTTTGTTCTATAGCCGCCGCATCGGCATTGCCGGCTTCAATCAAATTGTGCCACTGCTCGCCGGCGGCCGCTTGACCGGCAAAATGGGGAAATATGAGATCGGCGCACTGGACATTCTCACGGATGAGACCGCGGATTTTCCCCGCTCGCATTTTTCCGTGGTGCGATTGAACCGTGATGTGTTTCAACGTTCCAAGATCGGCGTCATGTTTACCAACCGCGCCAATATTGGCGAAAACAACCAGCAAGCCTATGGCGTTGACGCGAATTTGTGGTTGAGCAGTCCGCTGGTGTTTCAATCATTTGCCGCACAATCGCGCGCCTCGGATGGTCCCACCGCGAACGCGTGGAAACTCGGGCTTGATTTCACCAAAGATCATTGGGGCTGGTTTGCCTCTCACATGTTCATCGATAAAGACTTCAATCCGCCCGTCGGGTTTGTGTTGCGTCCGGACATTCGCCGCACCTTTGCAACGTTTCGCGTCAGCCCGCAACCCAACGGCCGATTCTTGCGGCGCAGCAATATCTTTCAGACGTTCTCACACATCACCAATGCCGAGGGCCGCTTGCAAGATTGGGACTATCGCTTGACGCTTTTCAATCAACTCTCTAACGGCGACAATTTGAATTTCAGCTATGCTCGAATTTTTGAACGGCTCGACCAGCCGTTCCCGTTTCGCCCGGATCGCGGCATCGACATCCCGGCAGATGATTATCGTAACCATCTACTCAGCGCCGATTTTCAAAGCAGCGCGAAACGCAAGCTGACCGGTTTCGCAAATGTGCGGTGGCGGGAATTTTACGACGGTGACTTGTTCAACTGGGGCGGCGGCTTCGGTTATAGCCCGAATGCGCATTTGTCGTTTCAAGTGAATTATGACCGCAATGAAATCGATCTGCCGCAAGGCGCGTTGAATACGAATCTCTTCGGTTTGCGCTTCAATTTGGCGTTCAATACCAGAACCTTCATCAACACACTGTTGCAATATAACAGCGAGAGCAATGAACTCAGCACGAACCTGCGTTTCAATTTCATCCACAGCCCGGGCAGCGATTTGTTTATCGTGTACAATGACAGTCGCGGCCGCCCCGGCGAAAAAATTGGAGACGGCCTGCCCAGCCGCAACCGCGAATTTACATTGAAATTCACGCGGCTGCTGAAGATTTAGGCGGTGATTTGAACAAATCGTCGCGATAGTCTAAAGAAAACGGCAAAGACGTTTAATGGAAGGGAAGAGCAGCAACAGACATGATCTCGTTTGGGCAGTTCGAAAAATCCATTAAGGAGAAACCTGATGAACGATTTTCTTTCGCTTGCCATTCTTCCCTTCACCTGGTTGATCGCCGCATTTGCGCAAGAACCGGCAGTCGAGCGCGCGGTCGTGGTCGAAGTTGTCGTGAATGCCAGCCCAGACAAAGTCTGGCTCGCCTGGACGACAGAAGAGGGTGTCACCAGTTTCTTTGCGCCGGCGTGCAAACTCGATTTGCGTGTGCTGGGCGTATATGAAATGTACTTTGCTCCTCATGCTGCACCCGGCTTGCGCGGCGGCGAGGGCAACATGATTCTGGCGATACAGCCGGAGAAAATGCTTTCCTTCACCTGGAATGCGCCGCCGCATTTACCAAACGTTCGCCAGCAGCGCACCAGCGTTGTCGTGCGGCTCAAAGAAATCAACAATAATCAAACACGCGTCACCTTGACGGAAATCGGCTGGGGTGAAAATGAGGAATGGGATCAAGCTTATCAATACTTCTCCGCGGCCTGGAAATACGTTTTGGGAAATCTGAAGCGCCGTTTTGCCGAAGGGCCGATCGACTGGCAAAAAGAATTGGCGGCAAGGCAGGCTGCGGCCTCGCAAAAATAGAAAATTTCGTGAAAATACTTTTCGTTCGCGAGTCCTTCTCCGTTTGCAGCGCCCGACACAGCGCGATTTTCATGACAGGAATAGAATTGGTTTCTGCCTCAAGATAAGTATTTGGCGGTTTTGCTGATTTTTGTTGAGCAAATATAGATTTGCGCCGATCATCGTGGAGGCTGTGTAATCGGCATTTTGCAACACGCAGTTATTCCGTGTTTGAGGATGATGCCGTCCCTTTCTCACATCACTCTGAATTTTTGGTCGCTGCTCTTGCTCTTTGGCGCGCTGCAGGGCTTTTTCTTCGCCCTCACACTGGTCTTGAGCGAGAGGGGAGACAAAACCGCCAATCGTTTGTTAAGTTTTTTGCTGGTGATAATCTCGTTGCATCTGAGCGAATACACGATTATCGCCACCGGATTATATCGCCAAATTCCATATGTCCTTGGAACAACGCTGCCTTTTGTGTTTTTGATCGGACCGGTTTATTATCTTTTTGCGGTGGCCCTGCTCTCAGAGGGCTTTGCAGTCGATATTAAACGCGCATTGCATTTCGTGCCGGCGCTGTTGTGTTATCTGCTCTTGCTTCCGTTTTACGCCAAATCGCCTGCAGCTAAGGCGGATTTTGTGTCCGGTCTCCTGCAAAATGGTTATGTGATTTTTCCCCTGGCGCAATTCTTGTTGTTGACGTTGAGTACGTTTCAAATGTTGGTTTATGCCTATTTGACTTATGATTTCCTCAACACCTATGAAGAAAAATTTAAGCATGAATCTGCCAGCACGGAAATCTTGAATCTTGCCTGGCTGAAAAAAATTGCGCTGGGATTCAGTTTGTACATGATGCTGTTCTTCATCGCATATTTTCAGCTTTTTCTGCTCAAGTCGCACCGGCAGGAAATTTTTTATGCCGTTGTGCTCATCCTCTCGGCTTTCATTCATGCCGTGGGTTTCAATGCCGTGCGGCGGCCGGAAAGCTTGTTGCGAACGAAAATTTCACCGGCGCCACCCAAATACCAAAAAACCGCGCTGCCGGCGACACGCGCACAAACGTATTTGGAAAAGTTGTTGCGGTTGATGGCCTCGCAAAAGCCGTTTCTAAATCCCGAGCTCAAACTCTCAGAACTTGCCGAGGCGCTGCACATCTTGCCCAATCACCTCTCGCAGGTGATCAATGCCGAGTTGAACAAAAATTTTTTTGACTTTGTCAATGAATATAGGCTGGAAGAGGCCAAGCAAAGGCTGCTGGATCCCAGCTTCGAACATTACTCGATTTTGGCCATTGCCTTGGATGTCGGTTTTAATAACAAAGCCTCTTTCAATCGCGTGTTTAAAAAGCATGTCGGTATGACGCCGTCGGATTTTGTCAAAGCCAGCAAGTTGCAAAGAGAGCAGCATGTCGAAAGTGAACACAAAGACAGCGTTTTAAAATCATAACCGCTTCACGAGATCAGTCTCGTATTAAGATCAGGAGCAGGCTTAAGTCGAATCAGAATAAGCAAGACATACACTTTTACCGTGAAGCTCTTTTCACGATTTCCATGGTACAAGTCAAATCTCACAAGGTGTGACGCTTTTCCAGGGCGCAAGAGTTAGATTGTTGCGTCAAACAAAAATTTTTGAACCCAATGCTTAAGGAGGAAAAGCGATGACTTCGTCCAAGATTCATTGGCATCTGATTTTGCTCGTGGCGTTCGGAACCCTGGTTTTGCTGGTGCTGAGCCACGTGCTGTTTGTTGCGTATTATTCCTATTTGATGGATCCGGTGGTGCACGATCAGGAATACTATCGGCAGTTCGCGCAACACACCGGCGCGCCGTTTGTCTTCTTTTTCGCGCCATTGCCGATTTTTTTGCTCACCCGTTGGGTCGGGCGCAAGGTTAAAGACAAGGCCCTGCAGCATGCCGTTCTGATTGTCATTGTCTCTTTGATTCTCGATGTTAGCATTGTGACGCTCGGCGGGCAGGCGGCAGAGCTGGTCAAACCGGGTTTGTTGCTGGCGCATTTTGCGAAAATCGTTGCGGCCCTGGCAGGCGGTTGGCGAGCGCAAAAAGAGAATGCCGCAGCATAACTGCCGGAAAAGCTGGAGACCATAATTTTCCGAATGCTTGATTTGAACTTGATTTCAACAACACTGAGGAACCGCAATGTCAGGACTCTCACGCCGGGAGTTTATTCAGCAAAGCTTCAACGCCGTTTGCAGTTACTTCTTGTTTGAAACCCTGTTTGCGCGCGGGCTGTTTGCGCAAGCGGTTCAGCCGATCACAAAGCATTGGGCAGGCCGCCTCGACAGCATGTGCCGCGATTTGCGAAGCAATGCTCTCACGCTAGTACAATGGCAGGAACAGGTCGAGGCGCTGTTGAATCAGATTGAATTGAAAGAGTTGTTGCAGTTTATCGATTTCGAAAAACTCACGCGTCAATTTGATTTTCCAGATTTGGGGACGGCAACCAAGCCGGTGAGTTTTCCCAAATTGTACGGCTTGCCCTCCGAGTATGCTTTTCACAAAAAGATCTTCGGGTTGCAAGAGGGCCGCGCCATCATTCCTCACGGCCACAAAAACATGGTGTCGGCGCATCTCATTCTCAAAGGCGAATTCGAGTTGAGGCATTATGACAAGATTGCTGACGAGGGTGATCATTTGATCATCAAGCCGACCATCGACAAAATCGCGCAGGCAGGAAGCTCGTCTTCCATTTCAGACGAGAAAAACAATATTCACTGGTTCAAAACCAGAAGTGAGACGGCATTCACGTTCGACGTGATCATGACCAACATCGACCCCCGGCATGGCAAGCCTTACGAAATCGACAATATCGATCCGCACACGGCGGAAAAACTCTCCGGCAACTTATTGCACGTGCGTAAACTGGAGGTTGAAGAAGCGCTCAAAAAATATGGGAAGGAAATGCATCATTGACACAACCCGGTGAGACTCGGTAAAGCTGACGCCCACGCCCAAAAAATTTTGATTTATTTGTCGATTTTCGAAAAGCGCATTCGTCTTGTCAATGAAATCATCACCAAAAAATCAATCCACAAAAATGGCTTCATCCGATTGAATTACTCAAAAGTCATTTTACTTCACAAAAGCTTCAGCAAAGGAGGCTCAACATGGCAGCAGCCCCGGTGGTACATTTCGAAATCGTCGGCCAGGACGCCAAAAAGCTACAAAACTTTTACGGCAAACTGTTCGAGTGGAAAATCAACGCCGATAATCCCATGAACTATGGCCTGGTGGAAGCAGTCGCCAACGGCAAAGAGGTGGGAAAAGGCAGTATCGGCGGCGGTATTGGCGCGGCGCAACCCGGCCAACCCGGCTATGTCACGTTTTACGTGCAGGTCGATGATTGCGACGCCTATTTGAAAAAAGTGGAAAGCCTGGGCGGCAAAACCGTCATGCCCACCATGACGATTCCGAACATGGTGACGTTTGCTTTGTTCGCCGATCCCGAGGGGCAAGTGGTCGGATTAGTGAAGAGCGAATAACACATAATCATCAGTACTTTTTAGATGCGGTGAGGCGCAGTTAAAACACCGTCTGCGCCTCACCGCATCTTTTTTTGTTGTATAGGCTCGCTTCAGTGATGATAGAAATTTTTCAGATTTTCGCATTGTGAATCTTGTTTCACCATTATTTGAGCAAGGCGCGCAACGCCCCTTCCAAATCTGGATAGCGAAACGTGTAACCCGTTGCCGTGAGTTTTGCAGGCTCGATACGCGCACTCGCAAACAACAAGCCCTCGGCCATTTCTCCCAGCAACAAGCGCAACGCGAACTCCGGCGCGGGGAAAATCGTGGGACGCGAGAGCACGCGGCCCAGCGTTTTGACGAATTCGCGATTGGTTACGGGTTGTGGCGCGACGACATTGAATGGGCCTTGCAGTGATTCGTTTTTGAGCGCATGCTGCAGCGCGCCGATCAAATCGTCGAACGCGATCCAGCTCCAATATTGCTTGCCGCTCCCCATCACGCCGCCCACGCCGAGGCGAAACGGCAGTAATATTTCTTTTAATGCGCCGCCCTCCGTGCTGAGCACGACGCCGGTGCGCGGATGCGCAACGCGAATGCCGGCCTGCGCCGCCGGTTCCGCTGCCCTCTCCCACGCCACGGAGGTTTCCGCCAGGAAACCCGATCCCGGAGCGCTATCCTCGCGCAAAATCGTGTCACCGCGGTCGCCGTAATAACCGATCGCCGAGGCGCTGATGAGCGTCTTGGGCGGTTGCTTGAGCTGCGCGAGTGTTTCGGCCAGCAATTTTGTGCCGCGCACACGGCTATTAACGATGCGCGCCTTCTTCGCCGCCGTCCAGCGGCCTTTTGCAATACTCTCGCCGGCGAGATGCACAACCGCGTCCAACCCTTCCAGCCCGGCCGCATCAATTTTGCCGGCGTCGGGATCCCACGGGTGCTCGCCGGGCGCGGGCGCGTAGCGCAGCGCGCGCCGCGGCAGCCGGCTCCAGCTCTGGCGATAGGTCCGGACCAGGCGGTCGCCGGTGAGGGCGACCTGCTGGCGGTCGTGGCGGGGAGCGTCGAGCTCGAGCCGGAGCGAGTCGTCACGGTTGAGGGTGGCGCCGGCGCGGCGCGGCCAGTCGCCGACGTAGAGCTCGACCAGGCGGCGGGGCGTGGCCAGCATGGGATCGGGGTGGCGTGACGGTGGGGCGTAGGCGGCGGCGGCGAGCGC
>SZPB01000062.1 GCA_030263535.1 Cytophagia bacterium CHB2 | reverse complement strand
CCGGTACCAAGTGGCGGCGGCGGTTCTTCACTGAAGATATTGTAAGTCGGCGAGGCCGCGTCGATCGGCTGCATGCTCGTTTGTACATTAAGAACGTATCCGCCCGCTGCAGTGGGATTTACAATGCCCGCGGCACTGCTGAAGAACAAAGTAACGTTGGAGCTAGCAGCCAGCGCATTGGGAACCGTCACGACAGCGCGTCGCGAGGCAGGCGTGGTTACCACGGCAGCGGCATTGCTGCCATTTACCGACACGTTGCTTATCGCAATGCTTGCGGGTATTTGCGTATCATTGGGCCAGGTGACGGTGATCGTGCCGCTGCCGGCCGCTAATGCGCCATTTACGCCAAGTGTGAACGGAATGTTATAGCTCGCTATCTGACCAATCGAGTCAGGCGTCACGGTAATGTTACTCACGGTAACGGGTACTGGCGCATCAATCGCGTATGACGGCGAGGTTGCATCCACCGGCTGCGCGCTGGTTTGCACGATCAGCGTATAGTTGCCCGCCGTGGTAGGATTCACCAGGCCGGCTGCGCTGTTGAACAACAACGTCACATTCGAGCTGGCAGCCAAGTTGCCCGGCACTGTAACCACCGCTTGGCGAGTGCCCGCGTTAGTTGTTACCGCAGTGGCATTGACGCCATTGACCGTGACATTGCTCGTTGCCATGCTCGCCGGAACAGTGGTATTGTCCGGCCAGGTAATGGTAATCGTGCCATTTCCACCGGTCAATGCGCCCTTTGTGCCGAGTGTAAACGGGATTTCATAACTTGCGGCAAAGCTGGTGGTATTCGGATTCACCGTGATGTTGCCAACCACAACCGGTACCGGCGCTTCGAGATTGTAGCTCGGCGAGGTTGCTTGCGAGGGCTGCGCGCTGGTTTTCACTTGTAATGTGTAATCGCCAACGCTGGCGGGATTGACGATATCCGCTGCAGCCGTGAAAGCCAGCGTGACATTGGCATTTGCCGCGAGGTTGTTTGGCACAGTGATCACGGCAAAACGATTCGCCGTATTCGTCGCAACATTGCTTGCAGCAACGCCATTCACCATAACCGCGCTGTTCACGATCGCGACGGGCACAACAGTATTGTCCGGCCAGGTCACAGTAATGGTGCCAGAGCCGCCGGTCAAAGCGCCCGTGCTTCCCAACGTGAGGCCGATGGTATACGCTGCGACGGCATTCGTCGTATTGGGATCGACAAGAACACTGTTGACCGCTACCGGCGGTGGCGGTGGCACATAGCCAAAGTAGATCAGGTTGTAATAGATCTGTTTCTCGGAATCATGCTCAACCGTTACCATCAGCCCCGAAGAGTTCGTATGGTTGTGCTGCGCCGTCGAAAGGTTGACAAAAGCATTGACATCGCCCGAGAAAAGGGTTGCTTGCGCCGTATTTTCAAAATCACCTTCGCTGCCGATCGCGACCTTCTTATAATAACCCAAACGATTGCCTTCCGGCGTGCCGATGGCATAGAGTTCATTATTGCTCTGATCGATGCTGATGGTCGGCCGCGTCCACGCGTTGTTGCGATTCACCGGGAACAATTGCCACGAACCGTTGGTGGCGCGTTTGTACAGCCCATTGTCAACAATGGTTGCACCGCCGCCATCGGTTTTGGTGATGAGATAAACCACACCATCATTCGCAACGGCCATATTGATATGATCATCCGAAGTTGTTCCGCTGTAAGAAGGCAGCGATCCGGTTTCATCCGTCCAGGATGATGAGTTGGCGCCGTCTTGGTGGCGCAGAAAACCGACAATCGAGTTGCCGGCGGAGTTTTCTGAATAGCACACGCCCATGTAACTCGTGCCGCCGACCGTAAACGGATGGCAATCGGTGAGCGCATTGTTGTGCAGACCGGATTTGATGACGATTACATTTGACCAGGTTTGGCCTTCATCGGTCGAAACGATGCCCTGCACTTGCAGGCTGTTGGTACGAACGCCCCACAATTCGCCGTTGTTCGCGCGCGAAAAACTGATCGAATTTTCGCCGGAATGAGAGAAGTTCGAGATCGTTACCGGATAGCCGCTATCGATGCTCCAGGCGCCGCCGCTGTAACTCAAACGCAAGAATCTCGACGATGAGGTGCCCGACGCAAAAACATAGAGCTTGTTGCTCGCGTTCACGACAAAGCAGTCCGGGCGATAGGCGCGATCATTCGCAATAACGAGGCCTTGATCGGTCCACGTCGTGCCGTTAAGTTTCCACAGCTTCCATTGATTCTCGCTTTTATTCAGCGCCGTCAGCCACCATTTGCCGTCATGAAAAAAGACCCGGCTTTGATGCGGCTTGTCATAGTCGCCGCCAGTGCCGGCTATCGGTGTGCCGGTGCTCGAGGGCGGCGGGTTGGAGGAAGGATCAATCAAATAACCCGGCGAGGCGGCATCCACCGTTTGCTTACTGGTATGCACGCTTAACGAGTATTCGCCGCTGATGCTGGGATTGGAGATGGAAGCGGCGTTCGTGAAAACCAAACTGATGCTGGCATTGTTGGCAATGGCGTTGGGCACTGTCACGGTTGCCTGGCGCGTGGCGCTGTTCGCGCTGACCGCGAAGGCATTCACGCCGTTCACCGTTACAGCGCTAGTATTAATGCTGCCGGGCACGCTGGTATTGGTCGGCCAAGTAACAGTGATTGTACCGCTCCCGCCCGCAAGGCCGCCGCCAGGCCCAATCGTAACCGGTATCGTATAGCTGCCGATCTCGCCCGCAATATTTGAATTCACGGTGATGTTGCCGACCACAACCGGCGCCTGCGCAGCAATCGTATAGTCCGGCGAATTCGCAATCGCGCTTTGTTTGCTGGTGGTCACTTGCAGCGAATAATTGCCCGCCACTGAGGGGTTGGTAATGTTCGCGCCCGCCGCAAAAACCAGCGTCACATTCGCGCCATTTGCCAAAATGTTGGGAACCGTCACGGTTGCGAGGCGCAGCGCTTGATTCGTGACCACGTTGCTGGCGGCTACGCCGTCAACAGTCACATTTGCTGCGGCAATCGTGTTCGGTACATTCGTATCGTTCGACCACGTAACCGTAATCGTGCCGCTGCCAGCAGATAAACCGCCATGAGGTCCGAGTGTGATGGGAATCGTATAACTGCCCACACTGGCAGCGCCGTTTGGGCTGGCTGTAACATTGCCCACCACCACCGGCGGTTGCGATTGAATGGCATAACTCGGAGAAATTCCCGGAACAACTTCCACACTAGTAAAAACCTCCAGAGTATAATTGCCGGAAACAGGATTGACAACGCCTGCGGCGCTTGTGAAAATCAAAGAGACATTTGCGCTACCGGCGAGCGCTTGCGGCACGGTTACGACCGCCTGGCGCAATACCTGATTCGCCGTAACATTCGCGGCGGCAACGCCATTAACGGTCACATTCGCGGGGGCGATCACAGCAGGAACGAAAGTACCCACGGGCCAGGTGACGGTGATTGTACCGCTACCGCCGGCCAGGCCGCCCGCCGCGCCAAGCGTGAGTGGAATCTCATAAGCGGCAGGATACTCAGCCGTATCCGGGGTCACCGTGATGTTGCCAATCACGAACGAACCTTGAATCGCATATTGTGGAGAAAGGGCGTTTACCGGCTGCGCACTTGTGGCAACTTGCAGCGAATAATTTCCAACGGTAGTCGGGTTGATAATATTCGCGGCGCTGCTGAACGCCAGCGACACATTCGCACTGTTCGCGAGATCTGCAGGGACGGTCACGGTTGCCGTGCGCGCTGCGGTATTCGTGACAACAGATGATGCCGCAACGCCATTTACCGTTACCTGCGCGGCCGCGATGGAGGCGGGAACATTTGTATCATTCGGCCACGTGACAGTAATCGTACCGGCTCCTGCAGTCAAAGCGCCGGAAGTGCCAAGAGTGAGGTCAATCGTATATTCTCCCGGCGTCGCAACCGTGCTGGGAGTCACAATGGCGGAGTTGATCGTTACCGGCGCGCCGCCAGAAACGATATCGATTTTATTGAACCAAATGTCATCAGCAGTCGTGTTATCGCCTGTTATTAATATGTCGGTTGTGGCATTGAACAAACCCGTGGGCGAGCTAATCTCTTCGAATGCCTGCGCCCCGTTTGCGAGCAGAGTCTGTATTGCCGCGCTTGCGAGCGTGCTTTCCTGGCCGATGAAACAAACCTTGTACTCCACAATGTTGCTGCTCATATTCCGGCCCATCGCATAGAGACGGCCATTCTCGCCGTCGATCGCAAGCGCCGGTGACTGCCAGGCCACGCCTGATCCCACCGAATTGACGATGAAAGCTGCCCATGTGCCAGCCGCCGCCGAACGTTTGTAGAGAGTATTGCGAGGATCGGTGGAAGCGCCGCCGGCCGTGCGTACGAACATATAAACATTGTTGGCGCCGTCAACCGCCATGTTGATGTTGTTTTGGGACTTTTCGCTGCCCATTGCGCTCACACTTGCAGACTCATCGGTCCAAACGGTTTCCGCGTCCCCGTCTTTGTGATAAAAAAAGCCGAGCTGCCCCGTGCCATTGCTGTTCGGTTGAGCGTAGCCCACGCCGACAAAATCTCCGGCAGCGGTTGAGTAGGTTACAGCGTCAATGGTGCCTTTGGGGTCCGTGAGATTCGAGGTAATCAAAATTGGGCTGCTCCAGTTGACGCCTTTATCCGAGGAGCGCTTTGCCTCCAATTGCTGGTTGTAGACGCGGAACATCCAAAGCTCGCCGTTTTTGGCCATGGTCATCGCGAGCGGATTGCTGTTATCGGAATGCACAAAATCCTGGAAGTTCTTTTTGGGAAAACCGGGATCAATGGCCCAGACGCCCGCCGCGTAGGTATATCGCCGAAACTTGGGTTTGGTGTGGTGTGAAGCATGAATGTACAACCGCCCGGGGCCATCGGTGGAATCGAGCAGCACATCCAAATTATAGTTGATATTTTTTTCCAACTTATTGGTTCGGGTCCAGGAGGCGCCATCTTGCCGCCAAATGTACCAGGCGCCTTGGGCCTGATGAAAGGCCAATGCCCACCACTTACCGTCATGGTAAAAAACTTTGTTCTGATTGGCTTTCCTATATCCCGCGGTCGTTGTCGATGCGAGTGTTGTGCCGGTTTGCGCCAAAAGATTGCCGCCGCACAAGAGACTCAACACCAGGCCGAAAAGCCCAGCCCGAATTGATCCTGTCATACGATGCATACAAATTTCCCTGTTAAATCGTGACCTGTTCAGTTACAAAACGAAATCAGTCTGTGGCATCAAAAGATGCATGAGTTGCGGGAGGTGAGACCTGCGAGAGCTGCAGTCGAAACAATGACTCTGCCCGGGATTCTGCCAAACGCCCAAAACAAAAATCAGCGTACTCCGAAATCTCCGGGCAAAAGAAGCCGGACAGCGCCTCGTATTTGAACCGTTGCACCAAGCGCTGAGGCGATCGATTGGCCGCAAGGGTTCCAAAAAATTTATGAAACCGTAATGCGTACCAGTCACTTTACCCTCGCAGCCGGTTGAAGCCCATGTTGCGGCAGGTGAGCGTAAACGGCTTGTGCTTAAAATAAACCAGGCCTTTACAAGGCAGAGATGATCGGAATTGGCAACGTTCTATTTTTGTAAATTCGCAAAGAAATTTTATACCAACAATTGTACTTGCTCGCGGCGAGAATGCGTAACTCGAATGATGATAAAAACAAAGCCGAGTATTTGATGGCGGGAACTAACAGGGGGGAACGATGCGAAAGGAAAGGCTACGGTGGATGTTTACTCTTTTCTCATCTGAACAACGATCGGGCGGTAATCGCCGCCGGTTACAATAATTTTTTTGGGGGATTCAATCATTTCATAACCGAAGCTTTTGACGGTCACACGATATTCCCCGGCAATGAGTTTATGGCGCGAACCGTCTGACTTCCACGACGTTTGAACGTTATCCAAAAAAACCGCGCCGAATAAAGGGTCACCGATTTCGTCGAATGCTTGCACACTGATCTCACCGAACAAGTCGATGACAAAGGATTGATCGGAGCCCTCCTTCACCCAAAGGTCGCGTTTCACCGTGGGATAAGACTCTAAACGAATTTGTAGATCATGCCGCCCGGGCGTGACGAGCGCAGTTCTTGCCCCGCTCAGCGGTGCGCCGAGGCTTTTGCCATCGAGAATGATCTCCCCGGGTGGACGCGTCACAATCGAAATCGATACTTTCGTTACAGCCGGCTTTGCGGGGCTTAGGCTGGGCGCAAGCGTCGCCTGCATCGTGGCGGTGCAGTCCTGTTGTATGGTAACGAAGCCGTTCCA
Organism: Cytophagia bacterium CHB2; assembly: GCA_030263535.1. NCBI lineage: Bacteria > Pseudomonadati > Bacteroidota > Cytophagia > Cytophagia bacterium CHB2. The sequence continues at coordinate 25,221 of SZPB01000062.1, read as the reverse complement.
TGCTTCATACCCAGGCAACGTTAATCTCACGGCGTAGCGGCTTGGTTTCAAGCTGTCAAAGCGCGCCGGCGTGACATGTTTTTGTTGAATACCATTCCAGTAAATGGCCGCACCCGGCGGCGTGCTTTCAATATTTATACTTCCCATCGCAGGCGCCAAAGGCGGCACGGTTGAGGTTGGAGTAGAGCGCGGCGACTTTAGTTGTGCTTGTGCGCTACGCGGTTGCGCGCCGGGCTGGCGGAAGTAATTAAAGAGCGCTACGGACAGCGCGAGGGCGCTAATTCCGACAAACACATAAACGGGAAACAACTTGTTCCCGGTTCGAGGCTTTGCCGGCGAGGTTGGTAGGGACGATCGCGACGTCGGAGTTGAGCCTTGCGGCGGGGTGGAGCTGGTTTGCGGTTTGCGCGTCACCGGCATGGTTGGCAGCGAATAAATATTGCCATGCTTGCCGAGAAGGTCGCCTGGTAAATCAGCCAACGCGGCTAACACTTCGGCGGCAGATTGATAACGTTTTTCCGGTGCTTTTTCGAGAAGTTTTAAAATCAGCGCGTCCACCTCGGGCGATAAATCCGGGTTGAGCGAACGCGGGGCGACCGGCGGCTCACTGACATGCTGATGGCAAACGGCCATCAAATCACCTTTGAATGGCGGCGCGCCGGTGGCGCATTCATAGAGCAACACTCCAAGCGCGTAAAGATCCGAGCGCGGATCCAGTGTTTTGCCACGGATTTGTTCGGGTGACATGTAGGTCGGCGTGCCGATCACATTGTCTCCCACGGTCAGCCGCGAGATTTCATCGCCGCGCACCAAGCCGAAATCCGAGAGCACGGCGTTGTGGCTCTGATCCAGCATGACGTTTTCGGGTTTGATGTCACGATGCACAAAATTATTGACAATGGTTTGGGCATAGGCTAAAGCGGCGGCGAGCTGGCTGGCCACCTGCAAAACAATTTCGTGCGGAAGCGGGCGATTGGGATGAAAGAGGCTGCGCAGCGTGCGCGGCAGGAAGTTCATCACATAATAGTGAATATACTCTTCTTCACCGTGATCGAAAATTTTGATGATGTTGGGATGATCAAAGCGTGCGACCGCAGCGGCCTCGTTGTGGAATCGCTTGACCAGGCTGTCATCGCGCGAGGAATCTTCGTTCAAGACTTTGACGGCTACATCGCGGTTTAAGTTGAGCTGGCGGCCGCGATACACTTCGGCAAATGCGCCTTTGCCATAAAGCTCGATAATTTCATAACGCCCACTACCAAGAACCCGGCCCACGAGCGATGCCATACCAGTCACCTGAAGTTAAGTCCCCCAAAATCCCAGAGCACGATTTCTGTGCAGGGATTTTGGGCTTACTTGTTGACAGGATTAAAATGAAGATAGAGAATTCACCGTTGGAAATTTTAGTCTATTCTGTCATGCTATAATGAAGATCATGAGGGCAAAAAGCAACCAAATTGTCAGTACAGAAACGGGATTTCAGCAGGAAAAGCGTGGAGTAGAGATAAAAAAGGCCTTCTCGATTTTTGATCAAGAAGGCCATATAATTCCCGGCAACGACCTACTCTCCCACCTCGTTACCAAGGCAGTACCATCGGCGCAGGAGGGCTTAACGACTCTGTTCGGAATGGGAAGAGGTGTGACCCCTCCGCCAAAGTCACCGGAATTTTTCAAATTTATAAAATAACTAGATGTAAGCTCTTGCGATTAAATCCAAAAAAACATCTGTTGAAGAGATAAAAAAATTGGTTAAGCCGCACGGCTGATTAGTATCACTCGGCTAAAAATGTTGCCATTCTTGCACCTGTGACCTATCGACCTCGTCATCTGCGAGGAGCCTTTAGTGGCCTTACGGCCAGGGAAATCTCATCTTGGGAAGGGTTTCGCGCTTAGATGCCTTCAGCGCTTATCCCATCCGGACACAGCTACCCAGCTATGCCATTGGCATGACAACTGGTATACTGGAGGTCCGTCCACTCGGGTCCTCTCGTACTACGAGCAGCATCCCTCAAATTTCCTACGCCCACAACAGATAGGGACCGAACTGTCTCACGACGTTCTAAACCCAGCTCACGTACCGCTTTAATTGGCGAACAGCCAAACCCTTGGGACCTTCTCCAGCCCCAGGATGCGATGAGCCGACATCGAGGTGCCAAACCGGGCCGTCGATGTGAACTCTTGGGCCCGATAAGCCTGTTATCCCCAGAGTACCTTTTATCCGTTGAGCGACGGCATTTCCATACACTACCGCCGGATCACTAGCCCCTGCTTTCGCACCTGTTCGACCTGTTAGTCTCACAGTTAAGCTCCCTTATGCGCTTGCACTCTACGCATGATTGCCGACCATGCTGAGGGAACCTTTGGGCGCCTCCGTTACAGTTTGGGAGGCGACCGCCCCAGTCAAACTACCCACCTAGCAGGGTCCCTACACCCGATCAGGGTGCCAGGTTAGTGTCTCAATATAACAAGGGTGGTATTTCAAGGTTGACTCCCCGACGGCTAGCGCCGCCGGATCGACGTCTCCCACCTATCCTACACATGCAATACCGAAACACAGTGCTAAGCTATAGTAAAGGTTCATGGGGTCTTTCCGTCCCGTTGTGGGAAACCGGCATCTTCACCGGTACTACAATTTCGCCGAGCCTCTGGTTGAGACAGCGCCCAAGTCGTTACACCATTCGTGCACCATTCGTGCAGGTCGGAACTTACCCGACAAGGAATTTCGCTACCTTAGGACCGTTATAGTTACGGCCGCCGTTTACTGGGGCTTCGATTCAAAGCTTCTCCCGATTGCTCGGGATAACCTCTCCTCTTAACCTTCCAGCACCGGGCAGGTGTCAGTCCGTATACGTCGTCTTGACGACTTCGCACAGACCTGTGTTTTTAGTAAACAGTCGCCCAGGCCATTTCTCTGCGATCCCGCTTAGCTTTGGTCCGCGAGGGACCTGACCAAGCAGGACACCCCTTCTTCCGAAGTTACGGGGTTAGTTTGCCTAGTTCCTTAACCAGAGCTCGCTCGAGCACCTTAGGATTTTCTCCTCATCTACCTGTGTCGGTTTGCGGTACGGTCGCCTATCGATCTCACTTAGAGGTTTTTCTTGGCAGCATGGTACATGTCAGTTGGTTTGGCAAAAGCCGCATTTCCCATTCGCTTCTCGGAGTCGTGATCGAGCGGATTTACCTACCCGATCCTCCTACCAGCTTAGACCAGGACATCCAACGCCTGGCTGACGTTCCCTTCTGCGTTACCCCATCGTTCAGACGATCTCAAGACGGTACAGGAATATTCACCTGTTTTCCATCACCTACGCCATTCGGCCTCGGCTTAGGGACCGACTAACCCTGAGCAGATTGACTTTACTCAGGAAACCTTAGATTTTCGGTGTCCCGGGTTCTCGCCGGGATTATCGCTACTTATGCTGGCATAATCATTTCCACGTCCTCCAGCACACCTGACGGTGTACCTTCGCAGGTTAGTGGAACGCTCCTCTACCGCTCAATCTTACGATTGAGCCCACAGCTTCGGTGGTAGACTTAGTCCCGATTATTATCGGCGCAAAAGCGCTTGACCAGTGAGCTATTACGCACTCTTTAAATGATGGCTGCTTCTAAGCCAACATCCTGGTTGTCTAAGCGATTTCACATCCTTTCTCACTCAGTCTACACTTAGGGACCTTAGCTGATGATCTGGGTTGTTTCCCTTTTGGCGAAGAAGCTTATCCCCCCTCGCCTGACTCCCATAGAGCAAGTGTACGGCATTCGTAGTTTGGTTGGGTTTGGTACCCTTGTGAGAGCCCTAGTCCATCCAGTGCTCTACCTCCGTCACTCTCCTATGAGGCTAGCCCTAAAGCTATTTCGAGGAGAACGAGCTATTACCAAGTTTGATTAGCCTTTCACCCCTACCCACAGCTCATCGCCAGAATTTTCAACTTCCGTGCGTTCGAGCCTCCACGACCTGTTACGGTCGCTTCACTCTGGCCATGGGTAGATCACCTGGTTTCGCGTCTACTCTATGCAACTCAATCGCCCTATTTGGACTTGCTTTCGCTTCGGCTGCTCTGCTAAACAGATTAACCTTGCTGCATAGAGTAACTCGCCAGCTCATTATGCAAAAGGCACGCGGTCATCCCGCCGAAGCGGGACTCCCACTGCTTGTAGGCATACGGTTTCAGGTACTATTTCACTCCCCGCCAGGGGTGCTTTTCACCTTTCCCTCACGGTACTGGTTCACTATCGGTCACGAGAGAGTATTTAGTCTTGGATGATGGTCCACCCGGATTCCCACGGGATTTCACGTGTCCCGCAGTACTTGGGAGAAGAACCGAGGAAGACATTATCTTTTCGCCTACAGGGCTATCACCTTCTTTGGCCGGCTTTCCAGATCGGTTCGACTAAGATAATGTTTTTTGACTTCCCGACAGAGCTGCATCTCTATCCAGTTCCTTCCCGCAACCTCTACTGCACAACGCACGCAGGCTTGACATGCAGTAGATTTAGACTGTTCCCGTTTCGCTCGCCGCTACTTCGGGAATCGCATTGGCTTTCTTTTCCTAGAGGTACTGAGATGTTTCAATTCCCTCTGTTGTCTCCTTCCTGCCTATGTGTTCAGCAGGAGGTATCCCGCTCGGGCGGGATGGGTTATCCCATTCGGAAATCTCCGGATCTTAGATCGTTTGCATCTCCCCGGAGCTTATCGCAGCTTACCACGTCCTTCATCGACTTCTCGTGCCAAGGCATCCACCATATGCCCTTAGTAACTTAACCAAAAATCTTTACCTCAACAACAGATGTGATTTCTGGAAAAAAATACTAAAGCTTACATCTAGAAATTTTCAAAGAACTGTTTCACTAAATCTGTTATGGAGCTGATCGGGATCGAACCGACGACCTTCGGCTTGCAAAGCCGACGCTCTCCCAGTTGAGCTACAGCCCCTTGCAAACGGCAAGGGGCAAGCGGCAAATAAACTTTTTCGTCTTTTGCCCCTTGCCTTTTGCCCTTTGCGTGGGCCTGAGTGGAGTCGAACCACTGACCCCTGCGTTATCAGCACAGTGCTCTAACCGTCTGAGCTACAGGCCCAAAACTAAGTAAGTGAGATAATGACAAAAATAAAAAAGCGTGCACACCACATGTTGCGAAGTCAGGATTGGTAATCTCTAAATCTTGTAGAAACCTACAAGACGAGACTCCCTAGAAAGGAGGTGATCCAGCCGCACCTTCCGGTACGGCTACCTTGTTACGACTTCGCCCCAGTCATCGATCTCACCTTAGGCGCCTCCATCCTTGCGGTTAGGCCGGCGACTTCGGGTGCTATCGACTTCCATGGCGTGACGGGCGGTGTGTACAAGGCCCGGGAACGTATTCACCGCGGCATGCTGATCCGCGATTACTAGCGATTCCACCTTCATGCAGTCGAGTTGCAGACTGCAATCTGAACTGAGGCTGGTTTTAAGGGATTTGCTCCACCTTGCGGTCTTGCTGCCCGTTGTACCAGCCATTGTAGTACGTGTGTAGCCCTGGACATAAAGGCCATGAGGACTTGACGTCATCCCCGCCTTCCTCCGGCTTATCACCGGCAGTCTCCCTAGAGTTCCCAGCATAACCTGTTGGCAACTAGAGATAAGGGTTGCGCTCGTTGCGGGACTTAACCCAACATCTCACGACACGAGCTGACGACAGCCATGCAGCACCTGTGCTGGCTCCTTGGTAAACCAAGGTCCCTTCCCTTTCAGGTTGGTAACCAGCATGTCAAGCCCAGGTAAGGTTCTTCGCGTTGCATCGAATTAAACCACATACTCCACCGCTTGTGCGGGCCCCCGTCAATTCCTTTGAGTTTCAACCTTGCGGTCGTACTTCCCAGGCGGGGCACTTAATGCGTTAGCTGCGGCACTGACCCCGACAGTTCGGGGCCAACACCTAGTGCCCATCGTTTACGGCGTGGACTACCAGGGTATCTAATCCTGTTTGCTACCCACGCTTTCGCGCCTCAGCGTCAGTTACGGACCAGAAAGCCGCCTTCGCTACTGGTGTTCTTCCCGATATCTACGCATTTCACCGCTACACCGGGAATTCCGCTTTCCTCTTCCGCACTCAAGAATAGCAGTATCAGAGGCAGACTCGAAGTTAAGCCTCGAAATTTCACCACTGACTTACCATTCCGCCTACGCGCCCTTTACGCCCAATAATTCCGGACAACGCTAGCCCCCCCCGTATTACCGCGGCTGCTGGCACGGAGTTAGCCGGGGCTTTCTCTGAAGGTACCGTCAAATCCCGATACAATCGGAACTATTCGTCCCTTCTAACAGAGGTTTACGCACCTTGATGCTTCATCCCTCACGCGGCGTTGCTGGTTCAGACTTTCGTCCATTGACCAATATTCCTCACTGCTGCCTCCCGTAGGAGTCTGGGCCGTATCTCAGTCCCAGTGTGGCCGATCACCCTCTCAGGCCGGCTATCGATTGTCGCCTTGGTGAGCCATTACCTCACCAACTAGCTAATCGACCGTAGGCTCATCTCAGAGCGTTATCATGATAAATCATCATAACTTTTACAAGACACCCATGCGAGCATCTTGAATTATCCGGTATTAGCCCCACTTTCGCGAGGTTATCCCAGTCTTTGAGGTAGATTGCCTACGTATTACTCACCCGTTTGCCGGTTTACTAGGGGTATTGCTACCCTTTTCTCCCTGACTTGCATGTGTTAGGCACGCCGCCAGCGTTCGTCCTGAGCCAGGATCAAACTCTTCGTAGTTTGTTTTTGACTCATGGAATTGACATTCACAACACAATGTTGCGCACGCTTTTATTTTCAAAGAGCAATTACATCCGCGTTTATTTTATCGCGGCAGCAAATATAATCAATCGAGCTTCTGAATGCAACTTATTTTTTACTGCAATTCAAAAATATTTCACATTGTCTTATCTGAGGTTACAACGAATCTCAGAAAATAGCGTTCCACCAAATCGCACATCAAAACAACGATGCTTATTACAAATCAATTCGAACATCAATATAAACTAAATTTTACAAAAACATCTACTCCGCTGACTCCCGACAAAATTTCCCAAACTTCATATCTCTCCCCATCAATACTAAATCGGGCGAAAATGAAAATCTCGCACCCTCACGATGGTAAGCGCCGATAGCAAATGACATCGTCCAATCAAAACCATCGACTTCAAAAATATCCGCTCTCATAACTCACTACAATCGGCAGGTCTCCAACTATTTTCCCGGCGGATTAACCGTCACTCGTATCGGCGTGTTGCCGCTATTCTTTACCGAAATATCGACCTCCGGCTCTTTCAACTTTTTTTGACGATCACTCAAATCGTCCATCAATTTCTTCGGGTCCGGTTCGGATGGAATTCGTCTCAAATCAAAAGTGCCACTCGGCGAACAAAAACTGATGTCGTCCTTCTCCTTGCTCAGTTTCTGATCATGAATCGCCGCGACAGAGAAGGTCTCGATTTTGCCTTTTTCGAAGGTGGGGTTGGTGACAACAATGAGCCGATTTTTGTTCGTGGTGGCGATGCCGGAGTTGACAAGCTCTATCCCGGCGGAAGTCTTAATGCACGACTTACCTTCGACGAAGTGCTCAACCTTTTCTCCCGGATTCAGAGCTTTCTCGACAACTTCCTTGGTCTTTTTAAAGTTGAAAATGGGCATGTTCATCCCCTTTCACTTTGAAGTGTAAGTAACATTGAATTTTGATCGCTTGCGGTAACCCTCCAGTCGCCAACTCCGACACACTTCCTTACTGAACTTAGACACGATTTGTGGACATGCTTTCACAGCCCGATGCTTTTGCCTCAGACACGCTGCACGCCTCATTCGACTAATTTTGTTCACTGTTGTCGCACTTTTTTCTGGCGGCTTATGGTGGCTCGTCGTGTGTAATTCTGGAGATCATTTTTGCCGTTCAGGCTTGCTAATAAACATTGCAAAAATGTCGTATTTATACCGCTGTAAAACACCCCGGCAGCGGCATGGCTTGATGTCATGAAAACCTCTTGCAGTTTTGCCGCTGCCGTGCTTTATTGCGGCACACTCATCGGTTGTGGGTCGTCCGGGAATCTTGTCCAGACACAGCAACAGCATGCCTTGAGGTAAAAATCTAACGTGAGGAGGAACCGTGAAGAAGACATTCACAAGTTATGCAACATTTTTTCTGGTCGTCGGAGTTTTAATGATGATCTCCTGTCAAAATCAAAAAACAAGTGCAGACCTCGTCTTGCACAACGGCGTCATTCACACCGTCGATCAAAACAATACCACGGCGCAAGCCGTCGCTGTAAAAGGTGACCGCGTCGTATTTGTCGGCTCAAATCAAGATAATCAAAAATGGATCGGCCCGAACACCCAGGTAATCGATCTCAAAGGCAAAACCGTGACGCCGGGCTTGATCGACAGCCACTACCATTTTCAAGGCGTGGGAAAACGGGAATATGATTTAAACCTCGACGGCTGCACGTCGCTCGATGAGTTTCTCGCACGCCTGCAACATTGGGCGGCGGCAAAACCAGCGGGCGAATGGCTCACCGGACGCGGCTGGATGGAAGAAGACTGGCCGGTTAAACAATTTCCCACACGACACGATCTCGACAAAGTCGCAGCAGACTGGCCGGTTTACCTCAATCGCGCCGACGGCCACATGGCTGTGGTGAATTCCAAGGCCCTGCAACTCGCGGGCATCACTAGCGACACGCCGAATCCGCAAGGCGGCGAAATTCTCAAAGACAGCAACGGCGCGCCGAACGGTTTGCTGGTTGATCGCGCCATGGGCCTGGTCTCAAAACATATTCCCTCCGGCTCACGCGAGTTTCAGGAGAAATTTGCAATCAAGGCAAATGACGTTGCATTAGCCTACGGTTTAACCACGATTCATGATGCCGGCTCCGGCTGGGATACGATTAATTTATGGAAATCGCTTTATGGCCAGGGCAAAATGCAAATCCGCATTTACGGTTATGTTCGTGGGCCGGGCGCAGACGTTGACACCTTGCTGCAGGGCACGCCCGAAATTGGCCTGTTCAACAATCATCTCACCATTCGCGGCATCAAGATCAGCGCGGATGGCGCGCTGGGCTCGCGCGGCGCAGCTTTGCTAGAAAAATATTCTGATGCAAACACCGACGGCTTGATTCTTTTTGGAGATGACGAGATTTACCCTGTGATCAAAACGGCAACCGAGAAAGGCTTGCAGATGGCGATTCATGCGATCGGCGATCGCGCCAATCGCAAAGTGCTGGATTTTTATGAGCAGGCCCTGAATGAAGTGCCCGCAGAGGCGCGCAAAATTCGCGAGCCGAGGCATCGCATCGAACATGCACAAATTGTCGAACCCGGCGACTTGCCACGTTTCACAAAGCTGGGCGTGCTGCCCTCGATGCAGCCCAGCCATGCCATCGGTGATTTGCATTTTGCCATTCGCCGTCTGGGACTTGAGCGCATGAGCGGCGCATACGCCTGGCGGACCCTGATCGATTTAGGCAACGTGATTCCCGGCGGCTCGGATGCGCCGGTGGAAGAAGGCAATCCCATGATCGAGTTTTACGCCGCCGTCACGCGCAAAGACACCACCGGTTTCAGCGCCGAGGGTTGGCATCCGGAATTGAAAATGACGCGCCTGGAAGCGCTGAAATCTCTCACCCTCTGGGGCGCGTACGCGGCATTTGAAGAAGATTTAAAAGGCTCAATCGAAGTGGGAAAATTGGCGGATTTCGCCGTGCTCGATCGCGATCTCATGACCGAGCCTGAAGAAAGTTTGTTCCGCATTCAAAATGTGATGACCATTGTGGGGGGAAAAGTGGTTTATGATCGCGCCCGTGGAGGCATTTTGGCAGCGAGATGATGCGTGCATGTGTTGCCGGCGCAAAGCGAATCAATACTCAACGGATAACGACGGCCACCGGAGCTTCTGATCAAACCAGAATCCGTTGGCCGCTGTTATCCGTTCAGAAAAATTCTTTGGTTAAGCGTCTCTTCGCTAGTCAGCTTCAACTCGGGACAGCGCCACAATTCTGCTTGTTCGTCGTGGAGCCAATTGCCCCCAATCACTTGGCCTCTCCGCCTTGTCGCGTGCATTGGCGCTTTGCAAGAGTTGATAAAACTCAAAAACATTCACGCCCAGCAACAACACTGTCGCAAGACTAGTTACAACGAGTAAACTTCCGGGCAAGAACATTTCAAGACCTAAAGCTAACGCTGTCAAAATGCGTACTTCGGTCGGGCCAATTTTGCCGCTGTCAATGCGATAAACTCCAAGAATTTTGTAGCTCAATACGGCAATCAACATGCGCGCGCCGTAGGCGACCATGAAAATGACGGGCACGAATTTCAACGCCGCAAAATAAATCGCCAATCCCGCCGCCACCAGGCACAGCGAAATCCAATCAACCATAATATCGAGCGCAAAGCCATACCATTTGCGCGGGCGATTGCGAAAATAAGCGAGCCGCCCATCGAGTGAATCCCCCAGCCAATGTATGCTCAATCCGATGATCGCGCCCATGAGCCACAACCGATTCGCTTGCGCCATCATAATACTCATGAAAATGATGCCACTGCCGGTCAGACCCAGAACAGTCAGCATATCAGACGTAACAAATGCTGGTGTGCGGCGGCAAAGCCAGGCGAGTGCGCGCTGCTCGCGCTGCATCAACCAATTGCTGCGTTCGCGCGTATCCGGTTTGTTTACTTTTCGAAGTGAAACAGCAGTTGCTTGCATGCGAGTCTCCATTTTTAAAGCATACGCGGCATAAGCGCCGCCTGGCAAAAGCGCGGATTGATTCGTTGAAAAAATAACACGAACGCGATCAGCGGCGTGTTCGAGCAAACCTCAAGCAACCACAATGCCAGAGATGCACATTCGAAGTTCACCCCGCAACTGTAACATTTTCCCACGAAATGCTTTGCAAAAATTATGTTGGCCTCCGGCCGGCGTGAAGGCAATGATCAGCATTTGTGAAACAGGTTCACAGTCGCTTGCGCTTGCTTTTCGTGCATTTTTTTTTAATATATCGCTACCTTGAATTGCGTTGTCGCTGAGGACAAAAATTCCAAGATTCAATCAATACAACAGGCCCGGCAGCAAGCGCCGATGGCCGCATGATCGATGGAAAGGAGAAATTTGATGGCTGAAAAAGTGACGGAGTTGATTGACGCCGCAGGCAATAAAGTCGAGTATCGCCCGGGTTTGGAAGGAGTGGTTGCCGCGCCTAGCACGATTTGCTCCATCGATGGTCAAAAAGGCATTCTCTTGTATCGCGGTATTCCGATTGCCGAATTGGCCGATCATTCCATCTTTGAAGAAACTGTTTTTTTTCTGCTCTTCGGCCATTTGCCCAAGCGCAGCGAGCTGGATGAATTTGCAAACAACTTGAAAGCGCGTCGCCAGCTTCCGGAAGCCGTGCTCAAACTCTTGCAATCCTTTCCGCCCAGCGCAAATCCCATGGATTTGCTGCGCACCGCGGTTTCAGCGCTGGGTTTGTTTGATGACAATCCCACCGACGATTCGGTTGCAAAAAACAGCCAGCGCGCGATCAGCTTGATTGCTGCATTTCCCGCCATCGTGGGCGCGATTCAACGGTTGCGCAAAGGCCAGCCGCCGGTGGCGGCGCGCACGGATTTGACGCATGCCGCGCATTGCCTGCATCAAATCAATGGCGTTGCTCCGGACGAGTATTCGGCAAGAGTTCTCGATGTCGCCTTGATTCTGCATGCGGATCACGGCTTCAATGCCTCGACCTTCACCGCGCGCGTGTGCATCTCGTCGTTGACGGATATGTATTCCGCCATCACCTCAGCCGTGGGCAGCTTGAAAGGCCCGCTGCACGGCGGCGCCAATGCCGGCGTTATGCAAAATTTAATGGAAATCGGCAGCCTCGAAAAAGTCGAGCCCTGGGTGATGCACAAGCTGCAAAACAAGGCCAAGATTATGGGCTTCGGGCATCGCGTTTATAAAACATACGATCCGCGTGCGCGTCTGCTCAACCGTTATTCGGAAAAGCTTGCGCAGATCACCAACAACACCAAATGGTATGAGATGTCCAAGAAAATGGACGAAGTCATGGCGCGCGAAGTGAGCAGCCGCGGCATTTACCCCAACGTCGATTTCTATTCGGCCTCGGTTTACTATTATCTCGGATTAGAGCCGGAATTGTTCACGCCAATCTTCGCCGTCAGTCGCATCGCCGGCTGGACAGCGCATGTGCTCGAGCAATTGCAGGATAATCGTCTCTTCCGGCCGCGCGCGATTTATCAGGGTCCCAAAGAGGCGGCCTACGTGCCGATCGCGCAGCGTTAATCTCGCGATCAATACAAAGCTGGCTTGACGTTTCCGGTTCTGCCTGTTGATTCAAGCAACCCCGTCGTTAAAAATAAAATCCCGCAGAAGAAAATTTTTCTGCGGGATTTTTGCTTTGAAAACCATTTCTGCCGGTTCTTCAGCGCTATAAGGCTGCCGCAATTCGAAGATAAAATATTTTGCCGGCACAAGCTCCAGCTTCAGTTCTTCTGTGCCCGTGCAGAGGAATCATCCTCGTTTACCTCCGGTGACATCATTTCCCAATCAATCAACAATTCCGTCTTTTTGCCTGGCGCGACTTCGACGAGCTGGCGCTTGACGCCGAGCGTTTCATGCCAGAGCACCAAATCAAACTGGCCGGGCGGCACACGCGGCAACTCAAACTCGCCTTTGGCATCAGTAATCGCAAAGAAACGATGCGGCATCACCAACACATAGGCCTTCATCCAATCATAACCGATTTCACTCCGAATTTCGAGCAGGCCTGGTTCGTGCAATGGCTCCATCCCGGTTGTTGCCTTGGCGGGCAAGGCAAAATTAAACACACTCTCCCCGGTTTCATCAAAGATGTCTTTTGTCACCGTGCGCTCCCAACCGTCGCGAAACCGGTATAAATAGCCGCGCGCATGATGCAAGGTTGCATCCTCGTTCTCCAGCACGAGATAATCGCCGCGCAACACCGCTGACACGTGAGGACGGAAAACACACTTTGTAATCTTGACCACGGTTTCAGCCGGCGGCAGCGAATCCGGTGCAATATTCGCTAAAAACACGAAAGCATTGCGTAATTCCAGCTTCTTATTCACTAACAACGATTCATTCAAAACTTGTATCCCGCAAACCGGCGAATTTTTCGTAACGGCCTGGGGCGGAAGCGCCGGCGGCAACGCGGTCAATTTCACTTTGCCTTTAATTTGTCCCAATGCCGCCTGAAATGAAAAAACGCTGGCGGCCAGCATGGTCAAAATGTATAGCGTTCTATTTCTCCTCATCGTTGCATTCTCCTTTATTGTTTGACCAACAAATCAAATCATGCTTGCTGTAGAAATGATCGCGACGTTTGACGCGCGATTTCAATATCTGCCGGACACTGGAATCACGGCGCCGGTGATTGCGCTCGCTTCCTCAGAAGCTAGGAACAAAATCACTTGCGCCAGCGCCTGCGGTGACACCCATTTCGTAAAATCGGCATTCGGCATGGCTTGACGATTTGCCGGCGTGTCGAGGTTGCCGGGAACCACGGTATTCGCGCTGATACCAAAGCCTTTGCCCTCCGCTGCCAAAGATTTTGTGAAATTGATGAGCCCTGCTTTTGCGGCGCCGTAGGCGGATATGCCATCACCACCGTGCAATCCGCCCTGCGAGCCGATATTTATAATGCGGCCGGAGCGTTGCTGCTGCATCACCGGCATCACATGCTTACAACACAAAAATGCTGATTTCAAATTCAGATTGATGATGTTATCCCATTGCGTAAGAGTCATATCGACAACCGGCACGCCGCCTAAAAAGCTGCCAACGAGATTGACCAAAATGTCAATGCGGCCAAGCTTTGCAGCCTTCTGCACCAGCGCTTGCACGCTCGCTTCTTCCACGACATTCGTTTTGACGCCGGTCAATGCCGTGACGTGCGTTGTGACGTTTGATTTGAGCGCGTCAAATTCGGATTCACGAGTGTATGTGGCAACAACCTTCGCCCCTGCCTGTAAAAACGCGGCAGTCACGGCGCGGCCGAGACCGCCCGTGCCGCCGGTGATGATAACGACTTTGTTTTCGAAGTTCATGCCCTCTCCTTTCCAACTTCATTTCACGATAAATTCCTTCCTCGCATTCCAAGAAATTGTCGGAGTTCGCTCTTAAATCTTACGAGCCGTTACCAGCGGTTGATAAAAGCCGCTCTCGGCCGGCATGTGCCAGTGAATCTCCGAAAAACCGGCGGCGCGCAAAATCTCACTCAACTCATGGCGTTGCAGCGCACGGTATTGGGTGACGAGATGAGTCGTCTTCCATTCGCTGGCACGCTGCTTCATAATAAAATGATTGAGTGTATAGAAACGCCCATCATTCGACCAATCCCAAACTTGAAAAACAATGCGACGACCGTCGTCATCGTCAAAGACGCGCGGCAAGGTCGGACGGCTGTTGTCCGGCGAAGCTTGTTGTCCGGGCAGAGGCGCGGTCATCGCCAAAGGACGTTTCCGCTCTTGCACAGCGAGATCATAATCGCGAATGCTCGCGATCAGCAAACCGCCGGTGCGCAAGCGCGCTAGCATTTGATCGACTGCCAGAGATAAATCCTCATTATTTAAAAAATGGGGCAGGGCATTATCGCATGAAAGCACAACGTCAAATAAATCTGTTACGTGGCGATCGAGCACGCGCAAATCTGCAACTTCAAACTGTAATGTCACACCGAAGGATTGCGCCTCTTGCCGGGCGCGTTCGATCGAAGTCGGGCTGAGATCTGTGGCATGCACCCCATAGCCGCAGGAAGCCAGGCCGATGGCTTGCGTGCCAATGCCGCAAGTGCAATCGAGAACCGTTCGGGCCGTTTTGCCTAATTGATCTCGAATAAGATTGTCCAGCACTTTGCCTTGCCGCAACACTTCCTTGCGCCAATCGGCGAAGATGAGATGATATTCTCCGGCAAAATCTTCATAGAATTTTAGTACAGATTCATTCATCGCTTGCTCGAACTCCATTCGATGTTTCACTTGTTCCGGCCAAACATGCCGCGTTGGTATCTTCGCATTTTTTGGAATTTGGTTCGCGATTTTAAGCCAAGGCGCGATTGACACGATCTCTCAACGTTGCAAGCCGTTCCACCGGTTCATTGCTGAATACCAGGCGCACGAACGCATCGCCGTTTTTCTCACCCCAATCGCGCATCGGCGTTGCGGCGATCTTGCCTTTCTCCAACAATAATTTCGAGGCGGTGAAAGAATCATAACCCAATTCTTTCACATTCAAGAGTTGTGACCAACCACCAGCGGCGCTGATCATGGCAAATTTTTCAAGTTGTTCGTTAACGACATTGCGCCGGCGCTGCCATTCCGCGACGCAAGCCTGCAAATCATTCAACGATGCTTGCAGCGCGGCCAATGCGCCTGCCTGCGCAATGCCAGTGGGTGTGACCACGTTGTAGATGTGAACGCGCGCAATGTCGTTCATAATCGCGTGCGGCCCAACCACCCAACCGAGGCGCCAGCCAATCATGCGAAATTCTTTCGATACCGAACCGATGGTAATCGTGCGTTCGGCCATGCCCGGAAGCGCAGCGGGATGGAGGAACGGCCGTTGATCAAACAAGATGCGCTCCATCGCCGCGTTGTAAATCAGCCAGAGATTGTGCTGGTGGCAAATCTCGGCCAGCGATTTCCAGTCTTCGGCGTGCAAAACAGCGCCGCAAGGCATGGCAGGATTCATAATGAAGAGCGCTCGCGTCTTGTTGGTAACCGCTGCTCGCAGCGCCTCGAGATCCAGCCGCCACTCGTTCTTCTGCGCGACAAAGGGCACAAGTCTGGGGACACCACCCGCCAGGCGCACGCGATAAATCATTCCGGCATAAGTGGGATCGGTCAAAACAACTTCATCGCCATTGTCAGTCGTTGCGAGCAGCACATCGAACATGCCTTCGGTGCCGCCGGCTGTGATTACGACATTTTCAACGCCATAATGATTTTTCGTTTGCCGATTGAGATGCTGCGCCACCGCCTCGCGCAATGCGATTTTTCCAAGGAAGGGCAAATAACTGTTGTCCTCGTCGCGGCCAATCGCAACGATCGTGGCAGCCAGCGCGCCTGCCGTCGGTGTGAGATCAGTATCCAAATTTTCCATGCGCAAAACCTCCGGATCATCTCCGGCAGCGGCGGCAACGCGATCAATGGAAAATCCTGGAATGTTTGCAAGCCTTTGTACGGACATCTCGACTCCGCGCCATTGTTAGCGATTCTGATTATTCGCTTTCGGACAAGCAAGCGCCGCTTTCTCTGCAGACTGGCTGATAAAATATAAGCTGTCCCGTCAATTGCAAGGACAACATTCCTGCCGGGAACGCCGCCTTCTTGTCACGGTTCAACCGGGAAATCCATGCTTGAACCACCTTCCAAACTGCAAGCAGAAACAATACTGCCTAAAAAAGCATTTGACATCGTCAAAAAAGAGTTCATTATTAAACAAGCTTGCTGCTTGCGAGAGTAAACAAAATAAAATTGCCGCGTCTGACGGCAATACAGATCTTAGGCCTTTCATTATCTTTCATTCGCCGTGATGCGAGGCGCGCAATCCGGGAGCAAAAACGATGAATACCCTGGAGCCGTTCACGCTTGTACCGGCCGTAGCAATAGTTGTTATGCTGAATACTTGGGATGCCATCTGCGCTCAAGGACAGGACAAAACCATTTACCTCCGCGCCAATCAAATCGGTTATCTGCCCGAGGATGAAAAAATCGCCCTTGCCTTTTCGCATCAAGCTTTGCCAAAGGCGCGTTTTGAGATCATCGATGCCGCCTCCGGCAAGCGCGTTTGGGGTCCGCAGAAACTGGAAAGCAACGCGGGCGCTTACGGCAATTTTGCGCATCATTATCGTTTGGATTTTACCGCGTTTCGCCAAACCGGCCGTTATAAATTGCGCCTCACGGGCACGACGTTTGAATCTCTCCCGTTCAACCTCGGCCCGGATGCTTACGCGCATCATCACGAGCTGTTGCTCGCCTACATGCGGCAGCAGCGCTGCGGTTATAATCCTTTTCTCGACGAAGTGTGTCACCAGAAAGACGGCCGCACCATGTATGGCCCGATGCCTGACAGCACGTTCATTGACGTGAGCGGCGGCTGGCACGATGCCGGCGATTATTTGCGGTATTTGATGACTTCCGGAAATGCCGTTTGCCGCTTGCTTTTTTCGTATCGCGAGAACAAGGGAAAATTCAAAGACGAATATGATGCCCTCGGCCATCCGTGGCCCAACGGCATCCCCGATATTCTCGATGAAGCCAAATGGGGATTGGATTGGATGCTGAAAATGCATCCCGCATCCGATCAGCTCTTTCATCAAGTCGCGGATGATCGTGATCACATGGGCTGGGACATGCCTTATCAAGACACCTCGGATTATGGCTGGGGGCCGGGCAGTTATCGCGTGGTCTATTACGCTACGGGAAAACCGCAAGGCTTGGGACAATATCAAAACACCTCCACCGGAATTGCCAATCTCGCCGGCCGTTACGCTGCCGCGATGGCGATGGCTGCGGATATTTGGAAAAGCGATTTGTGTGATTCCGCTTTTGCGGCGCAATGCCTCAAAGCCGGCAGAGAAGTTTATGAAATGGGCAAGCAGCAACCCGGCTCGTGCGAAGGCGTGCCCTGCCGCGCGCCCTATCGTTATTACGAAAACACCTGGGCGGATGACATGGAATGGGGCGCCGCAGAAATGTTCAAGGTGACGCGCGTCGCTTCCTATCTCGACGATGCAAAGAATTTTGCGCGCCTGATCAACACCACCTCGTGGATGGGCGCGGATACCGCCAATCACTACGAGTATTATCCTTACGTCAACCTTGGCCATTACGCCTTGTATCCGCTGGTGGACAAAGCATTGCAAGACACGCTCGCCGGTTATTATCGCCACGGTCTCGAGGGCGTTCTGCGGCGCGCTCAACAAAATCCCTATCGCATGGGCGTGCCGTTCATTTGGTGTTCCTTCAATTTAGTCACGGATTTCATTGCGCACGGCTTGGCTTATGAAAAGATGACGGGCGATACGAAGTATCATCAATTCATTCTCGAGAACCGTGATTGGCTGCTCGGTCGCAATCCCTGGGGCATTAGCGCATTTGTCGGCATTCCTCCGGAAGGCGGAAACACGCCGCAATTTCCGCACAGTGTGATTGCAGACAAAACCGGACGCGAAATCACCGGAGGATTGAACGACGGGCCGGTGTATACCAGCATTTTCAAAAGCCTTAAAGGCATTCGCCTCACGCGCGAAGATCCTTATGCCGCATTTCAATCCGATCTTGTAGTTTATCACGATGATCGTTGGGATTATTCCACCAACGAACCAATTATGGACGGTACTGCCAACGCTTCGTTTTTCATGGCACATTTTGCAAAATAGAGGCAAAACGATGAAACCACATTCTGCCAACCGACAACACTTTCTGCAATTGCTGCTGCTCTCTCTCGTTCTGCTGACTGCTCAAAATTGCGCCTCTTCCCGATATAGCCGCCTCGCACAACTCGATCGTGAGATCATCGCCGTGGCGCAATGGGGCGGCACAGCAGTGGCGGATTCACACAAAACACACGAGATCAAGGTCATCACACTTCATCACGGCGGAGAAGAATACAAAGGCGACAAACCAACGCCGGAGTATCTCGTCAATTTGCAAAATTGGTCGCGCACTGAGAAAAAATGGATCGACATCCCGTATCATTTCTTGATTGATTTGGAAGGCAAAATTTACGCGGGCCGCGCTTTGCGTTATCCCGGTGACACCAACACGGCTTATGATCCCGCCGGCCATGCCTTAATTTGCGTGCTGGGCAACTACGAAATCCAATATCCCAGCAAACGCCAGCGCGAAGCGGTGATTGATCTGTTTACATGGCTGTGCTGGCGTTATCAAATTTCACCGGAAACAATCAAGGGACACAAGGATGTGGCAGAAGGAACGGTTTGCCCGGGGGAAAACTTGTATGTTTATCTCACGACCGGTGAATTGAAAAAAGAGACGACGCGCCGCCTGCAACGCCTGCAAGCCCGCCATGTCGATGATGAACAGGCGAAGTAGTCATGTTCAAAAGCGGCAGAACGAGCCTGGTCAAGGTAGTGAAATACTGGTCGTTTCACATTCACAGAAAGAGAATACCGATGCGAAGTTATCGTCTTCTTTTGCTTGCTTGCCTGCCGCTGTTGTTCCTTTTCCCCACTTACAGTTCATCTCAATCCGGCGAAGTATATTTGGTCCTCGGATCGGACACCGCAATCTGGGAGGGCATGAATACCAACCGGTATCATTGCACCTACAATCTGGGCCTTTTTATTGATCCGGCCCGCAACGCTTATCAAGTCATGGACCCAGCTTTCCGCGCGCGGTTGGTGGATTCGTACGGCCAGCAGATGAAACTCACCTGGTGGATGATGGCCGGCAACATCTTTCGCTATGCCACCAACACCAATGTGCCTGTGCCCAACACCATGACGTTGTATTTGATGAAAACGTACCACGGCGAAAACGTCGCGCGCAACGGCGATGAGCTATCGCTGCATTATCATACCTTCGCCTGGACTGATTATGATGGCGACGGCACATATTGGTGGAATCAAGCGCTTGGTTTCAATGAATGCCGTGACGATTTCGACTACACGCTCGCGCAATACCTTCTCGAAGAAAATGTCTTTCCGGTTTCCTTTCGCAGCGGTTGGCATTACATGGACAACGACTGGCAGCATCATCTCGACGAGCTGTTGCCCTATAGTTTGCACAATGATTATCCCCACAAACACACCGATACCACCGAACCGCTGGACATCACATACGATTGGTCGGAGTCGCCTTCGGAATTTGTGCCTTTTCGTCCTGCCCCGCAAAACTACCAAATCCCCGGCAACGGCCCGGGCTGGAATGTACGTTCAGCACACTTCAGCACCACACGCAATCGCCATTTGATGGATTCGATCTTTGTCGCGGCGAGTCGCGGCGTAGATCAAGTTGCCTGTTTGTGGGGACATTTGCCGGAGGAAGATTTTCTACAAAACCTCGCGATCCTCGACAGTCTTGCGCACGAGATGACACGCCGCTATCCGGGCGTCAAATTCCGCTACTGCACGGCCGTGGAAGCCATGCAACGCTGGCGGAAATCGCAGGATGAGGCTGCGCCGCAGGTGATCTTCAGCGAGGAGAATAGCGGCGATCGGGTTTTCTTTTCTGTCGAGGTTGATGAACCAATCTTTCAACGCGTGCCGTTCGTCGCGATCAAAGACATCTACGAAAGATACCTCGTTGCTCCCTGCACTCAAGTGGGAACCAACAACTGGCGAACGACGGAATCGTTTCCGCGCAGCGCTTTGGCTAAAGCCGGAGTCGCGCTTTGCGACACCATGGGAAATCAAACAACACGCTTCATCAACATTTTGCCGGATGATATTTACATTGATAATCGCGACGACGGTTTTGCGGAGCTGGGCGGCAATTGGACAACCTCCAGCATCGCAGCGTGGGGAATCGACAGCCGCGTCGCCACCGTGGCACCGCATGATTCCGCGGCCGTGAAGTGGAGTGCCGTGCTGGCGCAGCCGGGCAGATACAATCTGTTCGTGCAAGTCCCGCCGGTGCAAAGCCCTGCTGCCAATATCGAATTCACAGTTCGCCATCAAGCACAGGAAATCGGCACGGTGAGATTATCCGAGCCGCTGCCGGCGGGCGAATGGCTCTATCTCCGCACCGTGTTGCTGAATGGCGCCGGCGTTCTGGAAATAGAAATGAAGGCCATTGGCGACGCGCAATCTGCTCGGACGATCGCTGCCGATGTGATCAAAATCTCGGCACTGGTCCGTGATCGCGATTTGCATGCTACTCCGAATTTCGTTGATTTGGGGCCGGTCAGTGAGGAGGATACCGCTTCTTTCGAAATCGTGATTACCAATCGCGGCGTCGGCGAGCTGACGCTGCAGGGCATCTCTTCCACTCAACAAACACTGTTAACCCAAGTTCGACACTTCAAAAATATTTCGGGGCAAAATCGGGGCGGCCAGCGGGAATTTCCCAGGTTTTTGAAGGAAATTTCCGCAAACCGCTGTGTGGTGAAGACCTACCCCATTGCCCGGCGGGGGTAGGATTTACTATATTGCGGCATGCACCTCCGAAAAATCTGCCGCAAGAAAGATGGCAAGTCGCATGAGTATTGGGCGCTGGTCGAATCCTATCGCACCGCGCGTGGCTCGCGACAACGCCTCGTGGCTTATCTGGGTAATCTGGATGAAGCGGCGCGCCTGGGGATTCAACAAGCCGCTTGTCCTGCCGCGGCGCAAAATCATTCTGCTCAGCAGAACTCTTGCCTTCACAACGCCACCACGGAAAACAGGCCGCTCCAGAATGGGCAGAAGTGAATGTCAGCGCCGTGCGCACGGAACGTCCACGCCGGTTTGGTGATGTGTGGCTGGCGTTGGAACTGCTCCGCCGGTTGCACCTGGATCGTTTCTTTCAAAACCAATTGGCGAGCACACGCCCCGACATTGCTTGGGCGGATTTGGCCACCATCGTGATCGTGGCGCGCTTCTGTGAGCCCAGCAGCGAGCTTTATATTGCCGAACATTTTTACAAGAACAGCGCCTTGGCTGATTTGCTCGGCATTCCGGCGAACAAGATTTATGACAATCGTCTGTATCGTGCTTTGGATCCTCTGCTGCCGCACAAAGACCAACTGCAACAACATCTCAAAGAACGCTTTGGCAAGCTGTTTCAAATCAACTATGATTTGATGTTATACGATGTCACGTCCACTTATTTTGAAGGCGAAGCGGCCGCCAATCCACAAGCCCAGCACGGCCATTCGCGTGATCACCGCAGCGATTGCAAGCAAGTCTGCATTGCGCTGGTGGTCACCAAAGAAGGGATTCCGTTAGGCTATGAAATTTTTGCCGGCAACACGCACGATTCCAAGACCGTCGAAGACATCGTCACCAAAATGGAAAAGCTCTATGGCAAAGCCGATCGCATTTGGATTATGGATCGTGGCATGACCAGCCCCAAGACCCTTACTTTGCTGAATGAAGAGCATCGCCGCTATATTCTGGGCATGCCCAAAAGCCAACTCAAGTACTTCGCCGCTGAACTCGAGCAAGAGGGCTGGCAAACGATTCGTGAAGGCCTGGAGGTTAAGCTCTGTTCCGCGTCGCTGGGCCGTGAAGAGGAGGTCTTCATCCTCTGTCGGAGCGCCGCACGAGCGGCCAAAGAAAAAGCCATTCATGATCGTTTTCTCAAATGTCTCGAAGCGGAATTGTGCCAGCTGCAAAAGAGCTGCGACACGGGTCGTGTTCCCAGCGCCCAACTTGCCGAACGTCGCCTCGGTCGTTTGTTGGAGCGCCATCAACGCGCCGCCGCATTTTTCACGATCACCGTCCGCGACAACAATGGCATGGTGCAGGTCACCTGGTCGCAGTGTGAGCCGCAAAAAACTTGGGCGCAAATCAGCGAAGGTTGTTATGTGTTGCGCAGCAACGTCAAAAATTGGACGGCCACCGAGTTGTGGCAAGCGTACATTCAATTAACGGACGCGGAAGCCGCCTTTCGCATTCACAAGAACGATCTTGAGTTGCGACCCATTTGGCATCAAAAAGAAAAACGTGTTCACGCTCATATCTTGGTCTGCTTCTTGGCCTATGTGCTGTGGAAATGTTTTGGCCAAATGTGCAAACAAGCGGGCTTGGGCGATGAGCCGCGCAAAGTGATTGCCGAACTCAAAAATCTCCAACTAACCGACGTGGTGCTGCCCACGCGCAAAGGTATCGACATTCACTTGCGTTGTGTTTCCAAACCCGACCCGGACTTGGCGCTTTTGATGCACAAACTCAAGCTCAAGCCGCCCGTGCGATTGACGCCCGATCACAATTTGTAGTGAAGACTTTTGAAAATATTTGTTGTAAATATTTATCTTAACTTTGGCAACTGTCGAACTTGGGTTAGCACCTGCAATGCCGGGAAGTCAAATGTTGATCTCGCATACTCAAGTCACTCTTTGACTCGTGGTATCCGATCCCAACTTCACCGGCAACTCATTCGTCTCCGTTAAATGCCAATGACATGCCAAAATTTAAAAAGCCACTTGAGAACGATCTCAAGTGGCTTTGACTTGACAGCTTACGCCTGATCAAGAGAATGCTTTTGCGGATTCCATTTTAGACAGAGCTGTTGAAATATCGGTACGGCGCTGATATTTCAGCAAACGCTTTGCAGACCTTCAAATCCAATCGAACCCAATTCCCGTTTGAAAGAGAGATATTTTCATTTCATCTTCACAGCAACAATCGTCATGTCATCGTGCAGCGCCCGCTCGCCGGCCCAGGATCTGGCCGCCCTGGCCAAATGCCGGACGATCTTGCGAGGTTGCTGATGGGCGATCTCTGTAAATAATTTGATCATCCGGCTTTCTCCCAGCATTTCCTCTTGTGTGTTGAATGTTTCATACAGGCCGTCGCTCATAAAAAGCACGGTGTCCCCGGGCTGCAATTTCAAAATTCTTTGCTGATATTTGAAATTGGAAAAACTTCCGAGCGGCATGGCTTTCAAGACGATTTCTTCGGTATTGCCGTTGGCCGCGCGATGCACCAGAGTAAAAGGCATGCCAGCGGAAGATAAAATCAAGCGATGCTGGTCGAACTTTGCCACCGTCATTCCCATGAACATTCTGTGAAAGCCCATGGATTTTAGTGCGCGCGACATCTTCTTTAGAACCTGCGCGGGCGCCGGTTCATCCACCAATGCTTTAAACAGGCTTTTAGTGGAAGCGACAATCGTTCCGGCCTGCAAGCCATGGCCGGTGGCATCTCCAATTGCCACTGTGAGTCCGCCATCGGTGTTCACATTGAAATCGTAATAGTCGCCGCCCACTTCAGTGGCGGTTTGCATGAAAACGGCAATTTCAAGATAAGGCAACTTGGGGATGGTCTTGGGGAGCAGCGCAAGCTGCAGCCGGCGCGCTTCTTCCAGCTCGCGGGCTTTGCGCGCATTTTCGGCTTCCAATTTGTTCTGAATGATTTTGAGTTGTTGCAATGTTGCTTCAAGCTCATCGTGCCTTGCTTTTAACTCCGCCAGCAATTCGGTTTTGGCATGATTTGCCGTTTCCGCCGCTTCCTTTGCTTCACGCAATTCTTTCTCCGCGCGCACCGGCTCGGTAATATCGCGGAGATAGGCGGTGAAGATCGGATGCTCGCCCAAATGAATCGGAACAATGGCCAACTCGACAGGAAACTCCGTGCCATCCGCGCGCATTCCCGTAATCTGGATGCGCTTGCCCAGAACCGGCCCCTCGCCGGTGGCAAGATAATGCGCCATCCCGCGCCGATGCGCTTCCCGCAGCGCCGGCGGAACAATGGTTGCTGCCAATTCGTTGCCGATGACGCGGGCGCGCTTGTAGCCAAACGTTTTCTCGGCCGCGGGATTGAACTCGATGATCTTCCCGTTGTGATCAATGGTGATGATGCAATCCAGCGCGGATTTCAACATTGCATCCTTGCGTGCTTCACTCTCCTGCAGTTGGAGGTTCGCCTTGCGCAATCTTGCTTCCGCGAGTTTTTGCTCGCGAATATCGGCGCACGTGACGATGGCAAACTGCCGTTGATCCGTACTGTGGAATGTACGGCTGCTGATGATGGCCGGCACTCGCGCGCCGGCCTTGCCGCGAATGTCATACTCAAAACGAACGTGGCCATTACGTTCCCGCTGCTCGATCTGCTGTTGAATAAAGGGCAAATCTTCCGGCGCGAAAAAGTCGGTGCTGGCGCGGCCGATCATTTCCTGCTGTTGAAATCCGGTCATGCGCCGCATCGCCTCATTGACGAACAAGACGCGGCCGGCCTCGAGAACGGCAACGCCTTCGTTCATCGCCTCGAAGATGGTCTCCATCTGCAAGAGCCAATCGGGTCTTGCGAGTTTGGTCTCATTTCTCACAGAATAATTTTCATTGAGCAAAAATGATCTTACCGGTTTCATGTTCACGATTGAATTCCATGCGCGGGGATGATTGCTCCGGCCCGACGCAACCGATGGCAATTTCCGCTTTGTGATAGTTTTCGCCGCGCACCGGCGCGCCCGCCAGGCGCCGCAGCATGGCGATTTGACCAACGTGGGTCAACGCGTCGGCAATCGGTCCCTGAAATATTTTTTCGCAAGGGCGGTTCAGCGGCGCATCA
>SZPB01000061.1 GCA_030263535.1 Cytophagia bacterium CHB2 | reverse complement strand
GATCTCGGCGCATTCGAATTCGGCGTGGCCGCCTCGGCGGGGCAATCCGGCGATGTCACCATCGCCTTCAGTCCACCGTCGAATTTCGCCCTGCACCAAAATTTCCCGAATCCCTTCTCGCTCAACGATTCTCGACAAAGCACATCAGGCGGATCACAACTCGTGTTCGACATGGGTGAAGCGGGGCGGGTGAATCTCAGCATTTATAATTTATCCGGCCAGAAAGTGAAAACGTTGAAAGATGCGCTTGCGCCTGCCGGACGCCACACCCTGACCTGGGATGGCCGCGATCAAGCCGGCGCGCTGGTTGCGGCAGGCACATATCTCTGCCGCATGACAGTGCGTAATCGCGATGCGCTTGTTTGGACAGAGGCCAAACGCATGACGGTTATACGCTGAGAGAAAACACATCGAGTTTCATGCTGCACGCTGTCGAGCAAATGCACGCACACTTTCCTGAAGCCAAAATTTTTAGCAAATGAAAACTCATCTACTGGCAGCATTTTTATTTGGAACAAGCACGGTGGTTGTGCCGCTTTTCCATGAATTAGACAGCCCGCCGGAAGGTAACGGCACCATCGACTCCGTAGCAATTTGGGTTGCTCCCAATCCCGTCGAAAGCGTGTTGTTTACCACCGACAAAAGCGATCACACCATTCTCATGCACAATCCCAGCACCAAAGAATTCATTGGACGCTTGGGAAGCGGCGGCGCGGGTGCAGGACAACTCGGCTATCCGAACGGGGTGGCGGTGGGTTATGGCGTTTCGCTCAACGGCGCGCGCATCGATGTCTTATTCATCGTCGAGCGCGACAATCATCGCGTTTCAATATTCTCGTTGCCGGAGCAGAAATTTTTGGGACACTTTGGCGCCGAAGATTTAACCGAGCCTTACGGCGTTGCGTTGTATTGGCAGGGCGATCAGTTGCAAGCCTGGATTACCGAAACCGACTCCTCGCCGGATCAGGTATATGCTTATGACATTCTCCCGCAAGGCGAAAGTCTGGTGGGCAAGCGCGCCTTCTTTTTTGATGTTGCCGGAGGGCTGGAATCAATCGCGATTGACGCGGTTAATAACCGCGTTCTGCTTTGCGATGAAAGCGACGCCCGCAATGTGATGGTTTATGATCTGGCCGGCAACTTCGTGCAACGCTTTGGCGAGGGCTTGTTCACGATCGATCCAGAGGGCATCGCACTCTATGACCTGGGCAACGGCGCAGGCTACCTCATCATCACCGATCAAAATGCCAGCCCAACTGAATTTGAAGTGTTTGACCGCAAAACGCTGCAATGGTTGGGCAATTTTACCGGAGAAACCCGCGGAACAGACGGTGTCGCGTTAACTCAGGCAGCGCTGCCAAGCCTCCCGCACGGCTCGTTCTATGCGGTACACTCGGACAAAACTGTGCATGTTTACGATTGGGCTGCAATCGCCGGCGTCATGAATTTGTCAACAGCAATCAAATCGCCGCGCACTGCTGTTGCCGAACGCAAAGCGGCAAATCCATTGCAATTCAACCTCCTGACAAACCATCCGAATCCTTTCAATCCCTCCACCACCATTTCATACCGTGTCGATCATTACGCTCCGGTTTATCTGGATCTCTATGACTCGCTGGGCAAGCAAATTGCGCGTTTGGTGAGCAAGGTGCAGCCCGCGGGAGAATACCAAGTCCGTTGGGATGGCCGTACACACAGCGGTGAAGCGGCTGCCTCCGGCGTCTATTTTGCGCGTCTCACCGTCGGGAATGCAGTTTATACGCACACGTTGCTGCTGCAAAAATAGTTGCGTCCCGGCATAAAACCTGTCGTTGCGCTTGGTGTAAAAATTTTTATATTGACCGCGACGTAATTTTGCTGTCGCTTCAGGTATTTTTGTTCGGACGGACAACGATCGCAACGCTTGATGAACACCTCTTTTGCACGCCCCGCCATTTTAGCCGGTATATTTTGCCTCAGTTTATTTTCCTCCCGCGCTTTCGCACAAACGGCTTTCATCAAACTCCAGTGGACGCCGAATCGCGAAGCGGATCTGTGTTGCTATATCATCTGCCGCGATACCAGCCCCGGCACTCTGCAAGCCCATGATTGGGTTTCAAAATCTGATTCGACCTATGAAGACGATCAGGTGAGCTACGGCCAAACGTATTACTATAAACTGATGGCGGTCGATGATGCCGGCAACTACAGCGCGCCCTCCGGCGAAGTTATGGCGGTTGCTCATCGCCTAAAGGTTGAGAACTTCGCCCTCGGCATGAATTATCCCAACCCGTTTCAGTTTTCAACAGCGATCACTTATTATCTGCCGCGGGAGAGCCGGGTTTCGCTGCGCATCTTCAATCAACTCGGGCAAACGGTCAAAATTTTGGTGGAGGAAACCCAGAGCCGCGGTCGCCACAAAATTTATTGGGATGGCCGGGATGATTTTGGGAATAAAGTCGTAGCCGGAATCTATTATTATCAAATAATCGCAGAAGGGTTTCAGAAAACGGGGAAGTCTTTGCTGTGGAGGTGAACAATGTGTCCCGGTTTCTGCGACATTTTATGTTTGAATAATCATTTCTTCCTCATTTGAAAAGAATCGCGCTTTAATTTTATTTGAACCTCCGCTGTTATTCTCTTCTTCCTCATCTCACTCTTGCTTGGATTTGCGGAGGGCAGCAATTCCGGCAGCCGCCCGGGCGCTGCGGTAATTTTTTGATAGTTGAACAGTTTCTCCGGATGTTCGTTCGTCTATTTGGCAAGAGGCTAAACATGACGCCGATTAAACTCGAGGATATCGTCGTTGCCAAGTACCCGCATGTTCTCCAGAGTTCCCCCCCCTTGCTGATCGCCTCAATCATGAAGCTTGCCGAAAAGATCCTGCGCCTGGGCGAAATCAATCGCTTCTTTTTTAAACACCGGGAAGTCTACGGCCTTGACCTGATCGATGAAATTTTTGAGGATCTCGATTTTTCCTATTTTATCTCGAACAAGGATCGGCACAAAATTACGGCGGAAGGCCGGTGCATTTGCATTGCAAACCATCCGCTCGGCGGACTGGACGGCCTGGCCATCGTGAAAGCCATCAGTGAAATCCGCAGCGATGTCAAAATCATTGCCAATGATGTGTTAATGTCGCTCGAAAATCTTTCCGGACTTTTTTTGCCCTATGATCTGGAAAGCCACAAGCCCCAGAAAAAGAATCTGGCACAGATGGCGCAGGCGCTGCAAGATGAAATGGCGGTCGTTATTTTTCCGTCGCCAGCCGTATCGCGCCTGCACTGGGAAGGCATTCGCGATGGCGCATGGCAAGCAGGCGCAATTTATTTCGCGCGAAAATGTGAGGCCCCAATTTTGCCTATCTTTGTAAAAGGGCGAAACTCCGTGCTTTTTTATGTCATTTCGCTGCTGCATGAAAAATTATCGACCTTCTTTTTGGCTCGTGAAACACTGAACAAGAAAGGCAAAACCATCACTTTGAAAATCGGCGACCCGATCCCGGCCAAATCCTTCAGCGCGAATGTCATAAAACCGAAAACCGGTATCCGTCTCTTGAAGAAGCATGTTTATGCCCTCGGTCAAAACCAAAAAGGCATTTTTCGCACAGAAAAAACCATAGCTCACCCCGTCAATCGAAAAACTTTAAAATCGGAGCTGGCCGACGCAAAGCTGCTGGGCGCCACCACCGACGGCAAACAAATTCTACTCGCACGCTCTGCCCAAGCGCCGGCAGTGATGCGAGAAATCGCGCGATTGCGCGAGCTGACCTTCCGCAAAGTCGGAGAAGGCACCGGGCGCAAACTGGACAACGACGAATTCGATCCGCATTACCAGCATCTCGTGTTGTGGGACGAGGCGGATTTGGAGATTGTGGGCGCCTATCGCTTGGGCCTGGGCGCGGATATTTTGGCGCAGCTCGGCCCGGCGGGCTTTTACACCGCCACGTTGTTTGATTACTCCGAAAGTTTGCTGCCCATGTTGCACAACGCGATCGAATTGGGCCGCAGCTTTGTGCAGCAACGTTACTGGAAAAGCAACGCGCTGGATTATCTCTGGCAGGGCATCGGCGCATTTCTGCAGCACCATCCCAACCTCCAATTTTTGTTCGGCCCGGTGAGCATCAGCAATGCGTATTCAGATGATGCCAAAAACATGCTGGTTTATTTTTATCGCAAATGGTTTGGCGATCAAGGCGGCCTGGCGAAAGCCAAAAATCCTTTTGTTATGCCGATGAGAGCAGAAAACGATTTGCGCAATCGCTTTGCCGGCAGGCACTATGCCGAGGATTTGAAAGTGCTGAAAGAGAGCCTGCGCTACTATGGTTTCACCGTACCCATTCTTTACAAACAATACTCCGAGCTTTGTGAGGCGGGCGGCGTGAGGTTTTTGGATTTCGGCGTGGACCCGGATTTTGCCAATTGCGTCGACGGCTTGATTCTCGTGCAAATCGCGCTGCTCAAACCGGCCAAGAAAGCGAGGTATTTACGCGGCAATCGTGGAATGGAAGATTCAGAACAGGCAAAAACTTGGAACGCCAAGACTGCCTGAATCTTGCCGGCGCCTATCGTTGAAATTTGCACGGTTTGGTAACGATCAAATCAAAGAATTAGAAGGGCCTCGGAAAATACCAACGTGAGGACAATGAAGAGAAGAAATAAGAATGGAGAGAGATTCTCAGTCGGCATGAATGGGCGTGAAACCCGCAGTGCCTTTTTTTTCGTCTGGCGTATGGTTTGCAAACGGCGGGGCAAGATCGAGCGCTTCATAAATCAATTGGCGCAAATAGCGAATCTCAAATGGCTTTTCTAGATAGAACGAAGCGCCGCGCAGTTCCAGCTCCTTGCGCAAATCATTGCTGCCGGCTGCAGTCATGATAATAACTTTGGCGCCGGGATGATCGCGCCGGATATCCGAGAGCAACTCCAAACCGTTGCGGCCTGGCATGCGAATATCCGAAACCACCACGTCAACACGCCGCTGCGCCAAAACCGTAAGCGCCGCATTGCCGTCCCCCACGCAAATCACCTCAAGCTGCTGATCGTTTTTTGCCAGCGTTTTGGAGATGCTCCAGGTCAGATCATCTTCATCATCCACGATGAGGATGCATTTGTTGATGGTATGATCATTCATGGTGAAGCGAAAGCCTTCCGGCGAAGACTTAGCGTTTCGTTGTGTGTGTTCGTAGTTACTGGCAGCGAGATACATAACGGAGGTGATCGTTAGTCTATGGATTCCCGTTTCGCCAATTCATTCATCAGGATTAGAAAATTATGGCAGATAAACTTGGCGCAAAAATCAATAGCAAACGAAATGCCACTACCAATGCAACCGGTATTCTGAGCACTTCAACTTTGCTAATATTTAAGCAGATAAATTATAGAAAAACATGGATGAAACGCGCGGGGTGTTGAAATAATTGTAACAACTTTGGCAAGGGCATTGCGAGGCGAGCAAGAGTCACATCGGTAAAAAAGTGCGCAGAGCACTGATCAATTTTCAGCCACGATCATCCGGGGATCTCATAAAGGCGCATTTTTTCACGAAGCGTAGAGCGGGAAATATTTAATGCGCGCGCGGTGCGGGATTTATTGCCTTTGTTTTGCGCCAGCACGTTTTGAATGTGAATTTTCTCCATTTGCTCAAGCGACATTGAGGCGTTGACATTGGTCGCGGGCGACAAATGAGAGCCGGCAAAAGCAAAAGAATGGCCCTTCTCGTTGCGCAATTCCATCGGCAAATGCTCGGGCTTGAGCACGTTATCCTGACACAAAATGACGGCGCGCTCGATGACGTTCTTCAGCTCGCGCACATTGCCCGGCCATTGATAAAGCCGCAGCAGTTCCTCCGCCTCGGGCGACAACCCCACCAGGCTTTTGTTAAACTCGTGATTATTCCGTTCGATGAAAAGCGAGGCAAGCGGAATAATGTCCTCTTTGCGCTCACGCAGCGGCGGCAGCGCAATCACCATCACCTTCAGGCGATAATACAAATCTTCGCGAAACGAGCCTTCGCGCACCATATCCTGCAAATCACGATTCGAGGCGGCCACCACGCGCACGTCGATTTGAATGTCAGCGGTGCCGCCAATGCGGCGAAACGTTTGCGTCTCCAGCACCCGCAGCAATTTGGGTTGCAAGGCAATGCGCATGCTCGAAATTTCATCGAGAAAGATCGTGCCCGCATCTGCCAATTCGAAAATGCCTTTCTTCAGCGCCTTGGCGTCGGTGAATGCGCCTTTTTCGTGGCCGAACAACTCAGATTCGAGCAGACTCTCGGGAATCGCGCTGCAATTGATAGGCACGAACGGCTTCTCACCGCGGCTGCTCCATTGATGAATCGTATTGGCGACAAGTTCTTTCCCGGTGCCGCTTTCGCCTTGAATCAAAACCGAGGTGCGCGGAGTTTCGCTCACGATTTTGATCATGTTTTTGATTTCTTGCATCACACTGCTGTTGCCGAACAACTCGGTCGCTGGAAACTTGTCGCGTTGTTGCTGTTTCAAGCGCGAGACTTCGCGTTTGAGGCTCACGGTTTCGAGCGCCTTGGCCACCACCAGTTTGACTTCATCCAGCTCGAACGGTTTGGTGAGATAATCGAACGCGCCCACTTTCATGGCTTCTACCGCAGGCCGGGGATCGTTCGCCAAAGCCGTCATCATGATCACCATGATGTCGGGATCGACTTCTTTGGCGAATTCGAGCACTTTGATGCCGAGCATATCGGGAAGGCGCAAATCGAGCAACGCCAGGTCGATGATTTCACTCTTGAGAATCTTTTTGGCGTCCGCACCGGAGAGCGCGGTCAATACCTTGTGGCCGCTTTTGCGAAAAACATCCGCCAGCGTATGGCACAGATCCGCATTATCTTCAACAATCAAAAGCTTGGCTTGCACGAGCACAGCGTTTTCTCCTCTCCCTGCCGGTCAGATTCATTTCAAGGATTAAGCCGTCGGCAACAACAGGCTGAAGGTCGTGCCTTCACCAACAGCGCTCTCGACGCGAATATCGCCGTGATGTTCTTCCATGATGCGATAGACGATTGACAGCCCCAGCCCTGAGCCTTGCGGCTTGGTTGTAAAAAACGGGTCAAAGATGGCCTGTAAATTCTCTTTGGGAATGCCCTCGCCCGTGTCGCTGATGCGAACTTCCGAATACAAACCTTGCGGCGGAGCCGGTAAATTGGTGCCGCGTCCGTCGGCGCGCAGCGCCGCGCTTGCCAGCGGCCGGGCCGTTAGCGCAAGACGGCCGCCGTTGGGCATGGCATCGAGCGCATTCAAAAAAAGATTGAGAAACACCTGCTGAATTTGATGAAAGTCAACATAGATCAACGGCAGATCATCAGCATAAACTTCTTCGAATTGAATATTGCCCTTGTCGAAGCGCTGATGCATTAACCCCTTGACTTCGTTCACAATTTCCTGCAATTGGCACGACTGGCGCATCGGCGATTTCGGCCGGGCATAGGAAAACAACGTGCGCAACAACTCGTCCATGCGATTGACCTGGCGAATGATGCGCGCGACGTACTCGCGCTTGCCGTCATTCGGATCGAAATCCTCCTCCAGCGTCTGCGCCACGGTTTTGATGCCGGCAAGCGGGTTGCGGATTTCATGCGCGATGCCGCTGGCGAGCACACCCAGCGAGGCCAGGCGATCCATGCGCAGCACCTCGGCCTGCATTTGTTTGATCTGAGAAATGTCGCGAAAGGAAATGATCACACCCACACGGCGATTGCGATTATCCCGCCGCGGCGTAAGCGTAAAGCCGATGTGAATGCGTTTGCTGTCTTTGCGCGTCAACTCCATCTCGCGATGCAACAACGGCGAGCCCGCCTCATCCGATTCCGGCTCGGACAACATTTGATCGACCTCCACCGCCGGAAACAACTCATCAAAATAGCGGCCGATCACCTCACTCGCACGCCAACCCAACGCTTCTTCGGCGGCCAGGTTGAACGACGTGATCTTGCGCTCCAAATCCAGCGTGATCAGCCCGGAGCCGATGCTCTGCACAATGCTTTCATTGAAATTCTTAAGATCGGTGATTTCCTGTTCGAGTTTCTTGCGCTGCGTCACGTCGCGCGCAATGCCGACGCAACCCACTACTTCGCCGCGTTCGAACATGGGATTGATGTTGGTCGAGAGATACAACAGCTTGCCCGCCTGCGAGCGCACGCGCATTTCAAAAATGCGCGATTTGCCGTTCAAAGTATTGCGGAAATTCGTTTCAACCGTGGCGCGATCCTCCGGTATCACCATTTCCACCAACGGCCGGTCCTTCCAGGCTTCGCGCAAGTGTCCGGTGAGCGCGGAAATGCGGCGATTGATGAAGACAAACTCGCCGCGGCCGTTGAGCGTGAAAATAAGATCGCTCGCGTTCTCAATCAGATCCTGATACTTGTATTCCGTGCGCTTGATGCGCTGTTCGTGCTCGCGATTGCGTTGCAGCAGATCATGCAAGATAAAAACATTCTCGATCACGTTGAGCAATTCGCGGCCGGCAAAGGGCTTTTCCAAAAACATGCGCAGGCCGAGCTGAAACAAACGCGTGCGATTGGCTTCACCCATCTGGTGCGAGGCGAGCATGATTACCGGCGTTTCACTCACCGGCTTGTAATAGGGATTTCCCGCCAATTCTTGCAGAACCTCGACCCCATTCATGCCGGGCAGATCATAATCCAACAACACCAACTCGGGGCGAAAGCGAAGCAGCAATTCCAAACCCTCTTCGCCGGAACCGGCCCCGATGAAGGCATAACTAGTGTTGCGAATAACTCTGCCCGTGCGGTCGCGATTATCGCTGTCCGCATCGATCATCAAAATTGTGCGCACGGTCTTTGCGCGCTGCTCCGCCTCTTGTGTGGAAGCGCGCACATTTGCCGCGAGTGGATCATCCAGCGTTCCCGTATCAGGCGGTTGCATGATTTCGTTCACCACTTCAGTCTGTGCAATTCACGGTTTTCTGACAATGCGATACAAGATGTTCAACGACAGCAAAAGAGGAGGACGGCGGTGTGCAAGCGTTTCCGTTTCAGGCCTGTGTTGCAGCGCAAGAGATGGCGAGTCAAAGACTGGCGGGAGCAAAATTCTCGCCGGCAGTTTTTCTAAATCTCAGAAATGGTGAGAAGCCATTTCCGATTCCAGATCGTCGTCGAAGGCGATATCATGAAATTTGCCGTTATATTTCGGGATGCTGAAAAAAAACGTCGAACCTTCGCCAACCTTGCTCTTGACATTGATGACGCCGTTGTGCAGTTCGACGATCTCTTTCACCAATGAAAGCCCGAGTCCAGTGCCGGTCACTTCGCGGACTTTGTCATTGTCGGTGACGCGATAGAATTTCTCAAAAATGCGCGGCAGCGCTTTTTCGGAAATGCCATAACCGTTGTCTTCAATCTCAAACAAGACGTCGTTTTCACGTTCCTTCAGGCGAATCTCAATCGCAGTGTTTTCCGGGCTGTATTTCACCGCGTTGTTGAACAGATTCAGGATTACCTGCTCCATCATATCCTTGTCGCCGTAAACCAGCGGAATGTCTTGCGCGAGCTTGACGCTGACGACGATGCCCTTCTTCTCGGCTTGATGCAGATTGACGTCGAGCACTTTATCCAACACATCGGTGATCTGCATCGGCACTTTCTTGACCTGAATCTTGCCAGCTTCGATCTTGGAAATATCGAGGAACTTGTTGATCAACTCGCTGAGGCGGTTGGATTCTTTCAAAATAATCGCGGCATATTCTTCCGATTGCTCGCGATTAACGGTGGGATCGAGCAGCAATTCGCTGAACCCGGAAATCGAGGTGAGCGGGGAACGCAACTCGTGCGCGACCATCGAAACCAATTCGGTTTTCATACGGTCGATTTCCTTCTCGCGCGTGACATCGCGCAAAATCGCCACGATGCCGATCATTTCGTTCTTTTCATTGACGACCTTGGCTGCGCGCGCCTGCAGAAAAATATTGCGCCAGGTTTTGGTCGACTTAATGACAATCTCACTCTCGGAAATCCACAATCCCGGCTTATTCTCGTCGCGCACTTTGCGCAGGAATTGCAGCAGCGTTTGATTACTGACGCAGCTTTCCAGCGGTTTTTCCAGGCATTGGCGCTCGCGAATACCAAACCAACCCTCCATCACCGAGTTCAGCATCATGATCTTATCGCTGACGTCGACGCCGATCACGCCGTCGGCAAGATTCTTTAATATCGATTCGTTTTTGATTTTTTCATTGATGAGGCGGTTCAAATCCATGTCACGCAGGCGGCGCAATTCCGTGGTCATGTAATTGAAAATTTGCGCCAGCCGGCCGATTTCATCATTTGATTCAATGGACACACGCTCGCTGAAATTGCCGCGTGCAATCAAGGTGGCGGTTTTGATAAAATGGGTAATAGGCCGGCTGATACGGCGGGAGAGATAGTACGAGCCGCCCAGCGCCAGCAAAATAGCCAGGCCGGTGGCGGCATAGAAACCGGCGACCACCGCGCTGGTCGGGTCAAATCCGTGCTGCGCGGCGACGCGCAGCAAATAGACCCACGAAACAATCAACGGCAGCAACGATACCGTGAGCGTAATAAAGAAGACCTTGCGAAAAATCGTCTTTTTCTTAAAAAACATCCAGTCCACGTTCGTTTATCCTCGTGATGGATGAATGACGGTACAGCCATGAGGCAAACAGCAAATGGCAAGGATGCGACAGGACTGGAATGACGATTCCCCACTGGAGTCGGACTGCATCGGAGACAAGCGTAATCGTTTCATCGTGTTCATCTAATCCCTGACCACCTGGTTACGCCCTCCCTGCTTTGCATGATAAAGCCGCCGGTCGGCGATCGCAATAAGATCATTCATCGAGGTGGCATCATCCGGAAAGGTCGCCACACCGAGACTGATGGTCACGCGGCCGTTCACCCGTGATTCCTGCGGCTGAAATTGCGAAAGTTCGACGAGCCGCCGCATCTTCTCCGCCACCACCACGGCTGCGGCTTTATTGGTTTCCGCCAAGACGAGGCAGAATTCTTCGCCGCCGTAACGCGCAGCGATATCGATTTTGCGAATATTTTCTTTCAACAAGCGCGCCACCGCGCTCAACAGGGCATCGCCCGCCGGATGCCCATACGTATCGTTATACTTTTTGAAATGATCAATGTCGATCATGACTGCCGATACTTCCGAGAGGTGGCGCGACGCGCGATACAATTCTTGTTCGAGATGCTCTTTCAAATAACGATGGTTGTATAAGCCGGTGAGGCCGTCGGTTATCGCAAGCTGCCGCAAACGCTCTTTCGCTTGCTCCAACTCCTTCACTTTGGCGTTGAGCTGATCGTGCAACTCTTTGATGCGCAGCAGCGATTTGACGCGCGTCAGCAGCTCGAGTTTGTTGAACGGCTTACTGACGAAATCATCTGCTCCCGCCTCGGTGGCGCGAATCTTGTCTTCGATCTCATTCAGCGCGGTTACCATAATCACCGGAATGATGCGCGTGGCTTCGTCGTTCTTGATGCGCTCGCACACTTCGAAGCCGTTGAACTTCGGCATCATCACATCGAGCAGGATCAAATCGGGCGAGCAGTTGGGAATTTTTTCGAGCGCCTCCTGGCCGTCCCGCGCGGCAATAACATTATAACCGACCGAGGATAAATAGGTTGTCAGAAGTTGCACATTGACGGCAACGTCGTCAACCACTAAGATTTTGCTCTTGCTGGTGTCCTTATTCGTGATACCTGTAGCCATGAGAGAACCAATTCGTGCTGTCGCACGAGACAGCAACCTGGATGAAAATTATCCATCATCCGCCTGCAAAAGTACGACCAGGCCTTTAATTTGTCAAGGAGTTTCTTGAATTGCCGCAAAGCGTGGACGACATTAGACCAAAATCTACCAGATCAAATCGACAGCTAAGATTGACAATTCAAAATAATGTACAAACACTGGCTGTCTTTGCAGAATAGCGTTGAAAATATCATGAATTCCAAACGCTCATCGCTATCGAACAGGTGTTCACATGAATCGTGACGGTGTCATTGGTATCATAAGCATATCCTCCGCCGAGCGTCACAGCAACGGGCATGCCCCGTTCTTTGGCCCAGCGGTAGATTAATTCATCGCGTTTCTGCAAGCCGGCAATGCTCAATTTTAAATCACCCAGTTGATCATGCTGATAAGGATCGGCCCCGGCTTGATAAAGGATCAACTCCGGTTTGAAATCATCCAACACCGGCGGAATATGTTTCTCGAGATAGCCCAGATACTCCTCGTCTTGCACATGGTTCGGGAGATGTATATCCAAATCACTCGCTTGCTTGACGGGATAAAGATCGTTCTGATGAATCGAAAACGTGAAGACTTCCTCATCGCCCTCGAAAATTTTGGCAGTGCCATTGCCTTGATGCAAGTCGCAATCGATGACAAGGGCGCGTACGATTCGCTTTAGCGCCTGCACTTCACGAATCGCGACGGCGAGATCATTGATATAACAAAACCCCTCGGCTTTATCTGCAAACGCATGATGAAAACCGCCGCCAATGTGCACGGCGATCCCCTGTTCCAGCGCCAACTCCGCTGCGCGAATGGTGCCGCCGGCCGCCAGCGTTGACATGGCGATAATCTCGTGCGTCAGCGGCAATTCCGAGTAGGCCGTGCGCGAGGTGTGATTGAGCTGCTCCAAATCCGCAAGATAGGCCGGGGTGTGAATACGCAATAATTGTTCACGGGTGGCGGCAATGGGATTTTCAAACTGGGAAGCCGGCACGTGAAATTCTTCCCGCAAACGTTCATAGATCATGCGATATTTTGCAATCGGGAAAACGTGCCCGCCGATATCAACGAGATAATTGGGGGAATAAATGAATTGCATAGCGCGAAATAAGACTCTATGAGAAAATATCAGCGCGGTGAATCACCAGCGTAATTGTGCTGCCGCGGCAGCGTCCAAAAACCAGGTCAACGCGCCAGGATCCGGTTGCACGAGTTGCGCAGGAATTTTTCGCGATGATCTTTTTTGCTGCACCGCGAGCGCGACCATTTCTGCCTTTTCTGCGCCGGTCGCCAAAAACCACACCTGCGCGGCGGCATTGATCACAGGAAACGTCAGCGTCAAACGGTGTGTCTGCAATTGTGGAACCTCATTTGCGACCACCCAGCGCTGCCTTTCCGCAAGCGCGGCGGTTTCAGGAAACAAGGAAGCGGTGTGTCCGTCTGCGCCCATGCCAAGCAGAATCAAATCAAAACGCGGCATTGCTGCAGAGTCGCTTTTAAAAAATATGCGCAATTCATTGGCATAACTGCCGGCCGCAGCGTTTAAATCGCGGTATTCTGCCGGCATGCGGTGAATATTCGCCGCCGGCAACGCGATTTTTTGTATCAATGCTTCATGCACCATGCGATAATTGCTGTCGCCATGCTCGGGCGGCACGCATCGTTCATCTCCCCAAAACAAATGAATATGTTGCCAGTTGATTTTTTCGGACAACGGCGCAATGGCCAGCAGGCGATACATTTGTTTCGGCGTGGAGCCGCCTGCCAGTGCAACGCTGAACCGTCCGCGTTGGCGTATCGCCTCGGCAGACAATGCCGCAAACTCTGCTGCGGCACGCTGCGCAACGGTTGCAACATCATCCAGAATATGAATTTTGTGTTCAAGACTCATGGGACCAACGATTCATCCTGCCAGCGCGGCCCTGCGAAAGCGCGCCGGCTTTACAGCAACTGCGTCGCTTTGCGCAAGGCTTTCTCGTAAATTTCGTCGCGTTGATTGCGATCGAGCGCACGCGCCATCAAAGCTGCCAGAGAATTTTCATTGAAGGGCCGCACGTGCGCCGGCGCTTCTTGCACGCGCTGGCCAAACCCGGAGATTGTTGCTTGCAACGTTGCGCCGTTTTCACCGGGTATGCAGGCAATCAAAAATTCAGTTTGTTGTTGATTGTGCTGGATGATGAGGCTTACGCGGGCCAAACCCGGCTCCGGCAATTCTTCGGTGAGGATTTCCGTTGTAATCTCGCCGTTCTCGGCTTGCCACAAAGCGCGCAGGCCGTTCTCGGTCGCCGCAAAAGGCTCGTTGAGCCTCCAATTTAATTGCGCCGCTAACCAACCGATCAGCAACGCAGGCTGCGATAGTTCGAGTTCCTCCGTCGTGCGCGCCATTGCGAGGATTACATGCGTGATGCCACGCACCGACGCGGCCAAATCGGGCAATTCAAAAAATTGCGAAATCATCTCACGCCAGCCCGTGAGGCGAAGCCAATTCAGGTCGATGACAAAGCCGAATTTCCAATTGGCATGCAGCGCATTTGCAGTTGCAAAAGTGACGCCCAGGTCCTGGCCGGTAGCAGAGTCGAAAATCAAATGATCACTCGCGCCGAGCAGGCGCTCAAAAATTGCAGAATCTTGCGGTAATCCATGCCGCCACCACAAAACCACGGGCAGATCGCCGATGAGCAGCGGCAATACCGTACCTGGCACTTCTTGCACCGCCTGGCCGCGCGCGATCACGGAGATTTGCTCGCAACAAACTTGCTTCGCGCCTGCCACCGGCAAATGGCAATGCGCCGAAACATAAGCGGAAAGCTCATCTTTTTCGGCCTCGGCATCAACGATAGTCACAATCGCGCGGCAGGGATGCCGGCTGGTAAATTCAGCGATCGCATTCACGGCACGATCGGCCGTGTGATCATCGTATGCAATCACCACTAAATTCAACGTGCAGGCGCGCATCACGGCGCGTTGATTTTCGCTTTGGGCATTCGCGGTTTGTTCTGCGTCTTGATCAACCGCAACTTCCTGCCAAAGCGCGGTCAATTCTTTTTCAATTGCCGCGACGTCGACTGAAAGTTTTTTACCTTGAATGAAGATGTCGGCGGGATGAGGTGATGACATAAAATGCTCTCGTCAAAATTTGCCAACGTTACTCTTGATTTTGCCAGATGCCTGAAAGAATCCGATTTGATGGCAGAGGTTTGGAGCTGCAGCCGTTTCTTAAAAACTTTGCCATCATCCGCAACAGAGTTTGACGAATCCACTCTTAAAGCCTGCGCCACCGTCGACCGCCGGGCGCAATAAATGCATCGGCCTGCGGAGGCCCCCACGTGCCGGCTTCATAACTCGATAACGGTTCATGGCCGCGTTGTTGCCAGCCGGTGATGATGCGCGTGACAAATTCCCAAGAGGCTTCAACCTCGTCGCGGCGCGTGAACAAGGTGGAGTCGCCCAGCATGCAATCCCAGATCAAGCGTTCATAAGCTTCCGGCGATTGTTTGCCGAACGAAGAGCCGTAGCGGAAATCCATGTTAACGCCGCGCAATTGCACCGCAGCGCCCGGCAATTTTGCGCTGAACTTGAGCGTGATGCCTTCATCCGGTTGAATGCGCAGCGCCAGGATATTGCACTCCAGATTATCCGTCAGCCCGTTTTCAAACAACAAATGCGGCGCGGCTTTGAAATGGATCGCGATTTCCGTCGCGCGTTTTGGCAAGCGTTTGCCGCTGCGCAAGAAAAACGGCACGCCTGCCCAACGCCAATTGTCAATGTAAAGCTGCAATGCTACGTAGGTTTCGGGATGTGAATTGGGCGCAACGCCAGGTTCTTTCAAATAACCCGGCACTTGTTTGCCGCCCAGCGAGCCGGGGCCGTATTGCGCGCGCACGGTATATTTCTCCACCTCGTCCGGCAAAATCGGGCGAATGGCCTGCAACACTTTTACTTTTTCGTTGCGGACTTCATGAGCGGCAAAGGCAATGGGCGGTTCCATGGCTACCAGCGAGAGCAATTGCAGCATGTGATTTTGAATCATGTCGCGCATCACGCCGGCCGTTTCATAATAGCCGCCGCGGCCTTCCACGCCGAGATTCTCCGCCACCGTGATCTGCACATGATCAATATAGTGCCGATTCCAAATCGGCTCAAAAATGCCGTTGGCCAGGCGAAAAACCAAAATATTCTGCACCGTCTCCTTGCCGAGATAATGGTCGATGCGATAGACTTGGTTTTCCTCGAACACGTGCAAGACCTGCCGATTCAGTTCTTGCGCGGTGGCCAGGTCGCGGCCAAACGGTTTTTCGATGATGATGCGCGTCCAGCCGGCGTCATTTTTTGCCATGCCGGCCTGCCCGAGTTGCTGGACGATTTCCGGGTAATAATCCGGCGGGGTCGCCAGATAAAACAAACGATTGCCGGCCGTGTCATGGCTGCCATCCAATTCAGCCAGCAATTGCTGCAAGCCGGTGTAACCGCCGGCATTTTCAAAGGGAGAGGCGTAATAAAAAATTCGCTCGGCAAAATTTCTGAGCAAACTCGAATCGTAGTTCTTGTTGCGTGAGAATTGTGCGATGGCCTGCACCATTTCTTCGCGAAATTCCGCATGCGTTTTTTCGCGCCGCGCAAAGCCCACCACGGCAAATTCCTGCGGCAACAGATTATCACACGCCAGATTAAAAAGTGCGGGCAACAGTTTACGTTTCGTCAAATCGCCGGAAGCGCCAAAAATGACCATGGCATTGGGTGCGGGAATGCGCTCAAGATGCAGGCCTTCGCGCAGAGGATTATTGCTAGAGGAATGGTTGGGCATGAAATCGTTCCGAATCTGAATGGCAAATGGTCGTAGTGCAAGTGCCTCATGCCATTACTTTCTCAGCAGCTTGCGCCATCGCCAGGCGCGCCTTGTGCATGCGATACAGCGTGGCCGGCAAAATCAAAATCGCCCAGAACAGCAATGCCCACAAGCTGCTGCAGATCAGGGCAATACCCAAATAGGCGATGACCGCGCCAAGATCAAAAAAATTGAAGAAGCGGTTTTCCTCATTCTTCAGCGCAATTTCCTGGGCAGTGTCGCTTTCTTTTTTGGTTTTGCGCTTGGCGGAGGGGGCAGGCTCTGATTTGGGCGGGACGTGCTTTTGTATCGCCCAAATGCGCAGCCCCACGCCCGCCGCAAGAAAGAGCAGGCCGAACCAACTCCACCACGGATCACGCGCAAACGGGCTGGTCCATGCCCATTCATGGCGATAGCGATAGTCGGCAATGGGCAAAACGAGATTGGTCAAGAAGCTCAAACCCGCAATCCAAACCAACCAGCGGGCATGCTCGCTTTGGCCGTAGCGCGCGCGAAAGCTTTCGACTGACGGATGCAGGCTTTCGACCGACCAGCGCGCGAGCATCAATAAAACAAAACCCCACAACAGCGGCTTGCCGCCGAAATCGGTTTGCGTCGAAAACAGACCGACAAACAAACTCAACAGGAGTGTATAGAATAAAGGTGAAATCAGCTTGCTGATAAAATCCATGTTCGCCAAAAATTAAGAGTGAGAGGTTTACAACGGTTGATTATCGAGACTTTCCCATAAGTAGAGCGTCGCCAAACTACGGTAGGGGCGCCATTTCTCGGCCATTTTTTGAATGCGTTTCGCTTCGGGCAGTTTGCGCAAGCGATAAGCCTTTTTGATGGCGTTGCGAAAACCGAGATCATCGACCGGCAAAACATCCAAACGGCCGAGTGAAAAAATCAAAAACATTTCTGCCGTCCAGCGGCCAATACCTTTGACTTGCGTCAGTATGTCGATGATTTCTTCATCGTTCAACCGGGCAAAACGCCGGGGATTGATCACGCCGGCTTGCCACTTTTCCGACAAATCGCGCAAATATCCCATTTTTTGCCGGGACACGCCCGCGCCGCGAAACTGCTCGTCCTGCAATTGCAAAATGCCGGCCGCCTTGCTGCTGCCGTTGAGCAAACTCTTGAAACGGGTTCGAATCGTCGCCGCCGCTTTGGTGGAAAGCTGTTGCGAGAGAATGGCGTCAACCAGCGAGAGAAAATATTGTCGATCGAGCGAGAGCTCATAATCGCCATGGCGCGCGATGATGCCGGCCAGCACGGGGTCGACGCGGGCTAGGTGAGCTTGAGCGGAAGCGAGATTGAGCATGCCGGAAAGTTAAACGATTTTATAAAATGTGCAACTGCTTTGATGCAAAAGTCCAGTCCGCAAAACCGGCGAAATTTAGGTATATCATAGGGCTGTGTCATGGGCATCACCGGACGGAGATGCCCTTCCGTTATCTCAACAAATAACTTTCTGCATGAGGCAGGTTGGTATGAAGAATAAAGCGCTAGTGCTCGTATTGCTTTTAATCGTGGGTTGCGGCAGCGGTTCACGCGAAGTGAGTGTGCAACCGAAACCAAATGTCAGAGCGGAGGATGTCGCCTCGGCGCGCAAACGTGTGCTCAAAGCGCCGCACGATGCGGAGGCGCGCGCCGCACTTGGCGAAGAGCTGACGCGACTTGGGCAATTTCAGGAGGCCGTGGCACAATTCGACTCTGCGCTGCTCCATAACCCGGCATTGCTGCGGGCCAAATTCGGCCGCGCCGA
Source organism: Cytophagia bacterium CHB2 (assembly GCA_030263535.1). NCBI lineage: Bacteria > Pseudomonadati > Bacteroidota > Cytophagia > Cytophagia bacterium CHB2. The sequence continues at coordinate 4,240 of SZPB01000061.1, read as the reverse complement.
AGCATTGCATCAAAAAGGCAATCATGCGCAGGCTTACCGCGATTATCTCGACGTGTTGAATGATGCCTCCACAACGGCTTACGTGGCGCAAATTGCCGCGCGTGTGGGCATCCCTTTCGCCACCCGCCAGCTTACCGCCGGCCCGGGCGACAATCTCAAGGGCCGTTATTCCCTGGCAGGCAATGATATCGTATTTCAATCCAATCGCGACGGCAATTGGGAGATTTACCGCATGCCGGTGGACGGCGCAACGGCAACGCGCTTGACGTATGATCCCGGCGATGATGAATCCCCGGATTTTTCGCCGGATGGGCGCCAAATCGTTTTTGCCAGCACGCGCAGCCGCAAAGAAAAGCAAAATACGGGCGAGAAGCAGCGCAGCATCTATTTGATGAATGCCTCCGACGGCAGCGGCGTCAAACGGCTCATCTCGAATGCGTTCGATAATTGGAATCCCATTTTCTCGCCGAAAGGCGGTTGGTTGGTTTTTGTTTCCGATCGCGACGACAAGCGCGACTTGAAATATGGTGAGCGACAAAGCGATCTCTTCTTTTATTATCTCACCGATTCTTCCATCGCGCGTTTTACGCAAGGCTTTGGCGACAAATCCTCGCCCTTTGTGTCGCTCAATGGCGAAACGATTTCCTATATCAACAATGTGAACGGCGATTTTGAGATTTACGAGCAGGGTCTCCGGGAAACGAATGGACACCGTTTGATTTTCGAAGGCGGCGCAAAAGGCGGCCCGCAATGCTCCGATGATGGCAAATGGATCGTCTACTTCGAAAAGAATGGCAGCAATTTCGATCTGTATTACTACCAAAAAGAGCAGCGCAAAACAGTGCGACTCACTGCGCATCCCGCCCTGGATGCTTTTCCTTGCGTGCAGCGGCAGGGCAGCAAGATCCTTTTCACCTCCAACCGCACCGGAAGCTATCAACTTTTTGAGATCGACCTGAAGGCGCCCATCACGCGAGAAGATCTGACGATTAGCCTTTCCCAGATGCTGGCTGCCGGCAAAACCAGCGCGGACTAAAAATTTTTATAAAAAATTGTGAACTTCATTCCGTTTATTGAGTCTAATAAGCTGAAAGGTTGAAAAACCTTTTCATCTCTCTACCCTCCCTTCGCGTGGCAGTGGCAAACCCGGTTTGCCGCTGCCGTGAGAAGGGATTTTTGTTTAGGGATATCGTTTAAATAGCTTCCGCATTTCCTCAAAACCGCGAATATACGCGAATTCTCGCTAATCTTGGGGCGAGTTATTGAAGCGAGAATCCTGAGCCCTCTCCGCTTCTTGACCAACGCCCACAACGAATCCGGCCACAGAATTCCTGCCACTGCCTCACACCGCGAAACGCCATTTACACAGAGACGAATGCAGTCAGAAAATGGCCAACTGGCTTGAGTTTTAGCCGTAGCGTTTATTTTCATGCGGAATGAACCTGCCGGTTTCCCGTTCCCGCTGCAGATTTTCCTGTAATGCTCCCAACGCCTGCTCGACGTACTCCGGCGAGATGCCAAAAAATTCGTGAATCATGGCGTGATAATTTTTTTTGAGATTGATGTTCCGCTTGCCGGCCAGCGAGGTGATGCGCATGTGTTGCTTGTGAATGAAAATCAATTCTGCCTCGCAGACGCGCGTAAGGCACAAGCCGTGCATGCTGTTGCGGTGAAATGAAGCCTGCCAATGCTCGCCAAACTCCGGCAGCGGCGTCGGGCGATCGGCAAAACGATAACGCCATTTCTTGTCCTGGCGATTGAAGGTGAAGAGATCGTAGCTTTCCGCCGGCGGGTCAAAACGCAATTCCACGCCGGTATGTTCGGTATGAAAAACGCGCGCCCGGGCCGGGTCGAGCGCCAGCGGCCGGTGCAACACGTAACCGGGATCGACAAGATACTTGATCTCATCTAGCATCACGATCAAAGCGCAGTGTAAATTGCGGCCGGCGCGCATATCGCCCATGACGATATATGAGACAAAATCATGATGCTGCAAAATGCTTTGCAAAAAAAACGTCAGTGAAAAACACGTGCCGCCCAATCGCCAGGCCGCATGTTCCTGCATCACCTCCTCCGGCAGGCGGAGACGCTGCGCGCGATCGTCGCCATAGCGATTGAACTTGATAATCTTGCTGAGGTTTTCATAGGGTATTTTTGCAAATTGCGCCAAAATCTCGCACAAGGTTGCCAGGGTTGGGCGTTGGCGCGCCAGCGCATAATGTGAAAGAAAGTGATCGACGCCTTTGCTGTGGCGCACCGGATCGAGAATAACCGTTATCATTTTTTCGGCATTCATAAATTCAGCTTGGGGTTTTGCCGTTTGCGTGCTACATTGCGCTCAAGATAGCGAATTTAACTTTGCGAATCCGCCAGTTTTTTTAGGAGCCGCTCATGAGCCAACTCAAGGCCGGTGATCTCGCGCCAGATTTCGAGGCATTGACCGACGCCAACATGAAAATCAAGCTCAGCGATTTTCGCGGCCGGCGCGTTGTTCTCTATTTCTATCCCAAAGATGACACCCCCGGCTGAACCAAGCAAGCATGCGGCTTTCGCGATCACTATCTCGACCTCGAAGAAAAAAACGCGGTGGTGCTCGGCGTCAGCCCGGATGGCTTGGATAGCCATGTGAAATTCAAAACCAAATACAATCTGCCGTTCACGCTGCTGGTCGACGCCGGCCATCGCATTGCCAAAGCCTACGGCGCGTGGAATCGCCGTTCGCTGATCGGCCTGCTGTTTTCCGGCGTCGTGCGCAGCCATTTTGTGATCGATGAAAATGGCCGCATCCTGGAGGCGCAATACAATGTATCCCCGTCGGAAAGCGCGGAAATGGCGACGAAGGCGCTGAGTAACGCTTCTCTGCACGGCTCTAATCAAGCCTAAATTGCATGCCTCTGCTTGTGCCAAAGCAAAATTCGTTTGATCTCTCATGGACAAAGTCGAAATCTACACCGATGGCGCGTGTTCGGGCAATCCTGGGCCCGGCGGCTGGGCCGCAATTTTGAGACATGGCCGGTATGAAAAAGAAATCGCCGGTTTCGTACCCGCCACCACCAACAACCGCATGGAATTGACCGCGGTGATTGAGGCGCTTAAGGGTTTGAAGCGGCCTTGCGAAGTCATCATCTACTCCGACAGCGCGTATCTTGTCGATAGTTTTCGCAAAGGCTGGCTGGCCGGTTGGAAGCGCAACGGCTGGAAACGTGGCCCGCGCAAGCGCGACCCCGTACTCAACGTCGATCTCTGGCAGGAATTGGATCAGCTCGTGAGCCAGCATCGTGTGACGTGGGAAAAAGTGGCAGGACATGCCGGCCATGTGCTGAACGAACGCGTTGACCGGCTTGCTGTGCAGCAAATTGAATTGGGTAAAAAGTGAGGTTTGCTCTTTTCCGACCTTGAATCTTTCTCAAAACGTAGATGTGTCCAATAAATTTGATCGGTGATGTTCAAAGTCCCAGGTGAAAAACTTTTCGATATAATTTTGCTCACAGCCGGACTTTGCCCGCTGTTGTTTAGCCCCCCCGCTTTCGCGCAAGAGGTCAGCTTACCACAAAACCTCTCTTCATGGGTCGATTCGACGCGCGCGCCGGTAGATTCTGCTCTTGCCGCTTGGAATGAAGCCTCGGCATACGAAACCTCCCGGCTGCGTCTTTTGCGCTGGCTCACCAAAAATAAAGAGCAAGCGCAATCTGCGAGCTATCTGCAAATTACCGAGTTCCTGCGAGACGCCGAAACGTTTGCGAATGCCGATGATTTTGTTACCGCACAAATTCTGTTAGAATCCGCATTGGCATTGACGAATGGCGACGCCAACCCGGCGACAGCGGCTCTTTCCGGCGATCCCCGGCCAATTACCTCCGTTCCGACGAAATGGCGTTGGCGCCGCGAAGCAGTTCTGGGCATGGATTTTTGGCGGCAAGAATTCGAAATCGGCGTGACGCGAGCGGACGGCTTATTCCTCGCCGAAGCAGAGAGCCTTTTTGTGGAAAACAAAGGCAATCCCTTCAGCGGGCTTCGTCTTGAATTAAGCCGCGGCGTGGGAGCGCCTTCTCATTTGCAAACATATGTCCTGCTCAAGGCCAGCCGTGATTACAACAGCGGCGAGGCAGAGTTGCGCGCCCAACAGGCATTCGGCGCCAAAACACATGGCCGCTTTGAAAACCGCTTCGAAAGCATTCGTTATCTGCGCGATTTCGATTTACGCTATTGGCAAAATAACAGTTCCGCCCTGTTTTCCGCC
>SZPB01000060.1 GCA_030263535.1 Cytophagia bacterium CHB2 | reverse complement strand
GAAATACAAGCAGGGACAGGGCGGCGCCGATATGTTGAAAAACGTCGCGGACCAACAGCCGGTGCTGGTCAGCACGGGCGCGCAAGACTGGCTGGAATCCAGCGGCAAAATGGAGAAGGCCAAAGACGGTTATCTCGTTACCGCGACGAAACATTTTGCCAGCCAGTCGGCCCTCGGCGAGGTGTTGGTGACCAGCGCGCCGTATCAGGACCCGGAGTTGGGGTGGCAGGTTTTGCACTTTCCCGTTTCGTTCAAATCCGAGGGCGTCAAAGTGCTGAACAATTGGTCCGCGCTGGGCATGCGAGGCACCGGTTCACACAGCGTCAAATTGGAAAACGTTTTTGTGCCGGAATCTGCCATCACCGTGCGCCGGCCGCAGGGCAAATTTCACCCGGTCTGGAACGTCGTACTGACGGTGGCGATGCCCCTGATCATGTCCGTTTATGTGGGAATAGCGCAACGGGCGTCCCGGATGGCGATCAACTTCGTGAAGGACCAGAAAAATTCGAAGTCTTATGTTCCGTCCTTGGTAGGGGCAATGCACAATGAACTGACGACGGCGGAGCTGAACCTGAAAGATATGGTGAGGATCACCAACAATTTTGATTTCAAGGCGGTAGATCAGAACGGCCAAGACATCGCAACCCGAAAAACCAACGTGGCCAATGCCTGCCTCGGCGTTGTTGAAAAAGCCATGGAAATTGCCGGCGGCCAGGGTTTTTATCGCAGCTTCGGACTGGAACGGCTTTTCAGGGATGTGCAGGCGGCAAAGTATCATCCTCTACAGGAAAAGGATCAACTCCAGTTCACGGGTGAGTACATTTTGCGCAATTGATGCAAACGTTGTGAATGAAAGATATTTGTGCTCTGCCTCATTCGCAAAAACCTACAACTCGTGGGAGCCGGGTGGATCCTGAGACAAATATAGCGTTTTTCAAATACGTGTGCGGGAGTCGTAGTCTTGCCCCCTCGTGGGCCACTGTCCAACCATGAATTTAGTGGCTTCGAGAGCCGCTCACGAGGGACGGGGGCTACAAGCCTGTTCATCCAATTAAAAACCGCAACAATGTTTGAGATAATTGATTTGAGCCAGGAAATCTTCTCTGGCATGCCGGTGTTTCCCGGCTTGCCGGAGGTTGAGATTGCCATTCATGCCTCACACGAACAGTGGGAGGGTTTCGCGGAAAGTGAGGAGGTCTCGCCTGCCGTGCTCAAGTTGACTCTCGGTGAGCACACCGGCACGCACGTTGATGCGCTCAACCACATGGCGCGCCAGTTCCGCGGGCAGTCGATTGACACTATGCCTCTCACGATGTTTTACACTGAGGGTATTTGTTTGGATTTGTCTCATAAAGGCCTGCGCGAGTTGATCGAGCCAGCAGATTTAAATCGTGCGCTTGCCGGGGCAAATCTCGACGTCAAGCTGGGAGACACAGTGCTGTTGTACACCGATCATTACCGCCGCGCCTTTGGGACAGAGAATTGGCAGCATGGCCCCGGAATCAGCGCGGCGGCGGCGCGCTGGCTGGGCCGGCAGAAGATTGCAGCATTTGGCGTTGAAACGGCGTCGCCCGGTGTGCGCCATGTTTCCAACCGGGAAGTGCATCATATTTGCGGAGAAATGGGATTCACGCATTACGAGAATCTGATCAATTTGCATCAACTCCTTGGCCGCGGGCGTTTTCGTTTTATTGGTTTGCCGCTCAAAATTCGCGGAGGAACCGGCTCGCCCGTGCGCGCCGTTGCGGTTTTTGGCGGTTGAGCTTCCTCCCGCCATTGCTCCCGCAATGGCGGCAGGAGACGAAGAGATCAGGTCTGCCGCGACGCAGCTCTTTCTGAATAGGGCAGCGCGTCTTGCGCCGTAAACAAAGAAGTTGGATTTTATTTTGCAAATGGCTATGATAGCCATGCCGGCGCGGCGTTTTATGCAACACTGCGAACGCTGTATAAACGGTTTGGCGCCGGATATACCAAGTTAAGGAGAAAAGCGATGGCACTAACACTATACGCCACATTTGATGGGCATGTTCTCACACCGGAAAAGAGTATTGATTTAACACCAAATGAGCGCTATCTCATCCGAATCGAGGCTCTGCCAAAACAAAAACCTAAAAGAAAAAAGAAGATTCTACAAAGGATTTCGGCGCGGGCAAAAGATTTAGGAGTTTCTGATTTATCTGCTCAACATGATCATTACTTATACGGTACGGAAAAGCGATGAAAAAGCCCTTATTCATCGACACGAGCTATATTTTGGCATTGGTAAACACCCGCGATGAGTTTCATTTGCAAGCGAAAAACGTGGCCGATCAGGTTGATGATAAGCTCATTACGACTGAAGCGGTTTTGACGGAAGTCGGTAATGCGCTTGCAAAACCTCAATGGCGGGAAATAGCAGTTGAAACATTGGAAGACATGCGGAATGATGACGATGTGGAGATTTTATCTGTAGATTCCGAATTGTTCTCAAAGGCTTTTAAATTCTATTCGTCCCGAATCGACAAGGAGTGGGGTTTAACTGATTGCATCTCCTTTGTTGTGATGAAGGATCGTAAGCTAAAGGATGCTCTAACGTCGGATCATCATTTTGAACAAGCTGGATTTCAGGCTTTGTTGCGTGGCGTCAAATTAGACGATTCTAGTAGCTCTCAAAGTTAATAGTGGGCAAAATGGGCCGGGGCAGGCTTTTCTCTCACACCACCGGCCGTGCGGCAGGTTTCAAACAAGCAGGTTCATCATATTTTCGGGGAAAAGGATTTTACGCATCACGAGAATCTCATCAATTTGCACCAAGTCATTGGCCGCGGGCGTTTTCGCTTTATTGGTTTGCCGCTCAAGATACGCGGAGGAACCGGCTCGCCCGTGCGCGCCGTTACGGTGTTCGGAGAGTGAGCTCCCGCAACAGCGGGAGCAGACGAAGAGTTCAAGCCTACTGCTATGTAGCTATTTCTGAATAGGGCCGCGTGTGCTGCGTCGTCTAAAACGAGCGAGAGAACCTGAAACAAAGGGATTGGATTTTGTTTTACAGATGGTTAAGATTGCCGTGCTTTGTTGGCGCGGCGTTTTATGCAGCGCAATTACGCCGCATAAATGGTTGGGCACGGCATAAACCAAGTTAGTGGTTTGCAAGCGAAAGAAGTTTGTGCAAATATGAAGTTATTGTGAAGAGTTGAAAAATGACATCGCGGTAAAAATGTTAATGGTGAAATAAAATATCAATAGAAACACAACAGTATTAATGTTACTAATTCCAGAGGGCGAAATGCCTCCGAAACCTTACTACGACATTAATCCAGAAGCATATATATTTGTTAAGAAGAAAGAAAGCATATCTCCCGAGGAAAAAGTTAGGCAATGGGCAATCTTTGAATTGCTGTCAACTTATAGGATAAACATAAATAACATCAACATTGAAATTCCTATCAAGGTAGGTAGAAAATACCATTATGCTGATATTATAGTATATCGAAATCACTTGCCATGTATCGTAATTGAATGTAAACGTCAAGATGATGACGATTTGAATAGTGGAATAGACCAAGCAGTGAGTTATGCAACTGCTAGTGAAATTAGAGCCAGTTACGCAGTCCTAACGAATGGTAAGGAGTGGATAGTCAAACGAAGAATTAATCAAGGTTGGTGTCTCGTTCCTGATATTGAGTATGAAGCTGACAAGCTCGAATTGGTGGAAGCATCTTCTGCTCTAGATGTCATTGACAAAGTCAGAGCCATATTGCATTGGATTTATAGACAAGTGCCCGCTGATCAAGCCGGACATTTCTTATTTGCTTTACACGACATCATGCTCTGCAAAAGATTTCTTTTTAAAGAAGTTAATGACGATCTCTGGCTCGGTACAGAATTGTTTATTCGGCCTATCGCCGGTAAATTTTGGGGCAAGGATGAGCCTTATACCAGACAGAATGTCGACCCAGCATACGATAACTTTATCTCATACTTTGATAGATTTGGAATTGTTGATGACCAAGCTAGGTCCGCTATCGGATTGGAGTCCAAAATTACTATTATCAAACTTCGACTTGAGGAGTTAGTAAAAAACACTCAAGGTATGACTCATGTGGAAGTCTCTTTTATTCGAGTAGCCTTTTTTATTGCAGAATACTTGGAGCAATCGTTAAAATTTGAACAATATTCTGATATTCCTGAAGGCATAGTTAATGAAATAGTTGAACTAGTTCGGCCCTTTTGGGAAACAAAACTAGGCATGAGATTACCCGATAGACTTGATAAAGATGCAATAGATGCGATTCACGCATGGTGTCCTTGGAATCCACGATAAATATGAATTGTGTAAATTCAAATGGAGAGGATTTGTAGAGGAAATAGCTGTCTCTGAATTCGGACAAAAAGTAGTCGTGATAAAAGTCATTAAACCAAAGGCAAAGGAGAGCCGTGCCTATTACATTGCCAAACGGAAGCAAGTATGAGCTCTGTCTTCTTGACACGAATGCCTTGAGTGAAATCGTTAAACGTCCAGCCAATGAAGGACGAGGCTACATCGAGCGTTTTCCGCCGGACAAGTACATCCCTTGCTTTACGGCTTACAATCTTATTGAACTGCGACGTCGCCCAAATGTCTTCCAAAAATTCATAAATTTCTTTGGTGTTTACCCATCTTTCATTGCCAAACCGTTGCAGTTCATTCTCGATGCAGAGATTGCGGCTAAAGGACGAGCGATGGTCAACGATATCTTGTTTCGTGCTTTCATGCCAATGAATGCAAATCCGACGTTTCAGTTGGTTAAGTTTATCAACGATCTCTTCAGCGAACCTGAAATGGCTGACCTAGAGCGTGAATGGCGAAATCTTGATCAAGATGTGTTGAATGCCTGGCAAACCAATAAAAGAAATTTCAATCCCACAAAATCAGTTCCCAACGCGCAAGATGCCAAGAAATTTGTACATGATGCTACAATTGATACACTCTGTAGTATTCATCCTGAGCTAGTTGAAACGTACCTCAGCGAAAACTGCGTTGATACTTTGCAGTCTTTCCCTTCTATGCAAATGATGTTGTACAGTCAGTATTATCGCATCTTTGATTCCAGGTGGAAATCGAACGATCAAGAAGTTACTGACGTTCGTATATCAGCTTGTGCGCCTTACGTTGATGCTGTAGTTACAGAGAGTTTTCAAGCCGAAATTTACAGAAAAGCTCACAAGCACATTAACGGTTTGCCGACAAACATCAAAGTACTTTGTGATATACGGCATCATGTTTAAGTGTGCCTAAGCGGGTCGGGTCGGGCCTCTCTCCCGCCCTTCCCCCCCACCGGGCATACGGGCTCGAGCCCGGCAGTTCAATTAGTCTCCGGAAGCGTATTGCAAAGACAGTTCTGATTGCAACGAACTACCGGGCTGCACCAACCAGGCCAGTCTTTGTAATGCTTGAGCCAGATGACCGGAACCCGCGCCGCACAGCCCTGAGACGGAAATCAAAGCGTTAATCTCGGAACCTCTACCCGATAAACTTTAACTCTTTTTTTGTGACGACTACGCTTCATCAGGTGATCATCGATGCGCTATTTCGTGAAAGCGAAACTAAAATCGGGCAAACGGGACGACTTATTGCAAGCAATTGACCGTGAGGAGTTGGGTCGAGGCTCCATTGCAGGAGATGAGTATTTGCATGACATGGCTCATGCCCGGCAGCTTGCGGATCATACGGTGTGTTGGGTCGAGGCTTGCTTTTGTCAAACGCCTTTGGAAGAGGAGCGCCCTTATTGGGAAGAGTACTTTGAGCTGCTGCAAATCAAGAACGCACACGATCTCCGGCGTTGTCAAGATCTGAATGGAACACAAGCCTGGGCGTGTTGCGACTGTGATTGTACAAAACGTCTTGAAGCAAAGATGAAAAACTGGGGCCGCCGGTTCATTTCAGAGCTTCGCGCATCTAACCAAAAACCAGATGAATGATCAGTAGTCAGTAGGAGGATTCTCGCTCGAATAGGTTGCCCGTATCTCAAACCGCGAATGGACGCCAATAAACGCGAATTTTAAAATTAGCGAACATTCGCGTTTTCAAAAATGAGCAAATTATTTAAAAGGTGTACCTAAACGGAATTTTCTACTCCGCGTCTCTTGTTTTAAGAATCAAGCACTTCTCACACAAAGGGACATTGTCATGGAGCAGAAAAATTTCATGTTTAGCCTTCCTCCGGTTCATCTTTGCCTCACATTCCTGTTGGCCCTTGCCGCAGTAGTGGCAGGCCCGGCCGCCGGCCAGCGCGTGCCGGTCGAAGTACTCATCGAAAACCGCTTCAATGGCGGCGAGGGATTGTGTTTCAATGGCGAAGGCCGCCTCTTTGTCGGCGCCAATCGCGCGGTGTGGGAGGTGAATCCCGATTTCCAAACCCGCAAGCTGGCGGACTTCACCTCGAATCTCGGTATGGCGCCGATTGGCGCGCGCGATCTGCTCAAAGCGGATTTTGGCCCGCTCGTTTTCCCGCAGCATGGCCCAAATCGCGACGGCGTGGTTTGGCGCATCACGCCGGAGGGTGACACCACGAGAGTGGCGAGTGGGATTGGCGATCCGAATGCCATCGTCGTGCTGCCCGACAATTCATTTCTTGTTTCAGACGATTTCACCCACTACATTTATCACGTCACGCAACAAGGCGTGGTCAGCGTGTTCTCGGATTCGATCCTATTTCCGAATGGCCTGGCGCTGAGTCCGGAGGGCAACGCCCTGTATGTGGCGCGCATTTTCAGCCGCGCGCCCGCAGAGCCGGCGCCGGCGCGTTTTCAAGATTTCAGCGATGAAGTCTGGCGTTTGCCGCTGCGCGATTATCGCCCGGCGGGATCGCCTCAAGTGGTTTTCCGTACCGGTGGAGAAACCGGCCCGGATGGCCTCGCGGTGGATGTCGAGGGACGAGTCTACCTCACCGCAGCGCGCGCAGGCCAGCTCTGGCGCTTTGATCCGCAAACCGGTAAAGGCGAGCTGCTGGCAGACGAACTACCAGGCCTGGCAAGCATTGCGTTTGGCCAGGGCGACTTTGATCATGAATCCCTCTATGCCATGCAGATTCGCGGTGGACGTGTGCTTCGGTTGCAGGTCGGTGCGCGAGGGGCGAGGCTTCATCATTAGTACGTAGATACCTGAATTTGCAGGAGGAGCTCCTTTGAAATGTCATTCAAAGGGTGCAATTCCCAAAAGTTGGTGTAGGAAATATGCCACCCTTACAGGGTTTTATCCTGTTCATTTTTGCTATCTTTCTATAATCATGTCATCCCTTCGGGATTCTCGGTTCGGAAAATCCCGAAGGGATGACATGATTATAGTCTTCGGCGTTTTTTCTTCATGAAACCACGAAGTGGTGATATAATTTCGCGGTTCAATGAAAGGGCTATTTTGAGCGTTTTGCCCGTGTCAATTCTCACCGGAAGGCGACGATGATCAACCTTCATCACAAGTTATTGCGCCGATTTGCCGTGCCGGCAGTTTTGCTGCTGGCTCTGCTGCCCGCCATTGCATCAGCACAAAGCCATCAGGATTGGAGTTACAACCTGAGCGTCTACGAAGTGAACGTTCGGCAATACACCGCCGCCGGAACGTTTGCGGCGTTTGAAACCCATCTCGACCGGCTGCAAGAGATGGGCGCCGGCATTCTTTGGTTTATGCCGATCCATCCCATCGGCCAGCGCAACCGTCTCGGCAGTTTGGGCAGCTATTATTCGGTGCGCGATTATCTGGGAGTGAACCCGGAGTTCGGCACGCTGGATGATTTCAAAAACCTGGTGCAGAAGATTCATGATCGCGGCATGTATGTGATCATGGATTGGGTCGCCAATCATACCTCCTGGGATAATCCCCTCACGATCGAGCACCCGGAATGGTATGTCAAAGATGCCAACGGCAACTTCATTCCTCCCCCCGGCACAAACTGGTCGGATGTCATCGAGCTGAACTTTGCGCAACAGGGCCTGCGCAACTACATGATCAATGCCATGAAATTTTGGGTGGAGGAGGTTGGCGTTGACGGCTTTCGCTGCGATGCCGTCAGCTTTGTGCCGCAGGATTTTTGGAGGGAGGCGACTGCTCAGCTCAAGGCAGTGAAGCCTGATATTTTTATGCTGGCCGAAGGCGACGGCCGCACGTGGCATGACGCCGGCTTTGACATGACTTTTGCCTGGGGACTCTACGGCTTTGGCAACGGCGTGTTGAAACGAATTGTGGATCGGGTCGATAATGCCGTCAGTTTGAACGGCTACGCCGCTGCCGAAAGGACGAATTATCCCGCGAGCGCCTATCGCTTGTATTTCACTTCGAACCACGATGAAAACTCGTGGCATGGAACAACGGCGGAGTTGTTCGGCGGGGCTGCCGAAATGTTTGCCGTGCTCACCTCCACCTTTAACGGCATGCCGCTCATTTACAGCGGGCAAGAAGCGGGACTCGATAAGCGGCTGCGATTTTTCGACAAAGATCAGATTATTTGGCGCGACCACAAAAATGCGGATTTATATAAAGCGCTTCTTCATTTAAAACGGCAAAACCAGGCGCTGTGGAACGGCGAGCACGGCAGCCGCTTGCAGCGCGTGTTGACGACCAACAACGCCGATATTTTCGCGTTTGTGCGGGAGAAGGATGGGGATAAGGTTTTCGCGGCGTTGAACCTGTCGGATCGCGTGCAAAGCGTCACGCTCAACGGCACGGCGTTTATCGGCGCTTATCGCAACGTCTTTACCGGCGACACAGTAACGCTTGCGGCGGAGGCCCCGCTGATGCTTCCGGCGTGGGGTTATATCGTCTATGCGGCGGGTGACGCGAACACCGGCGTGGCGGATGAGGCATTGCCGGAGGCCTTCGTTCTTGCTCAGAATTATCCGAACCCGTTCAAATCCGTTACCAAAATTTCTTATGTTCTCGCAGCCCCGGCGGAGGTTCGGCTGGCGATTTTCGATTTGCTGGGCCGGGAAGTGATGATTCTAGTCTCAGGCAAGAAGCCGGCCGGCGCGCACGAGATCACCCTTTCCGCCTCCGATTTGCCGGACGGCGTGTACGTCTATAAACTCGAGGCGGGCAACCGCGTTGAAGCAAAATTCCTTACCGTGCTCCGGCAGGCAGAAAATTGAATTCTGCGCGCCGTGGAACATCTCTGGCAATATGATTCTACTAAAATTCATCCGGCCATGACACTCCGTTCCGCAGCGGCGGGATTGTTCTGTGTATGAAAAAGGCATCAAAAACTTTTTTGAAAGGTGAAGAGTATGGATACTCAAGGTTATCCTGGCTTGCTAACATTGATTCTGGCAATGTTTGCCGGAACAGCTCTCTTTGCCGCTGTTGGCAGCATGCTGCAAGTTGGTGAGGCAGCTCCTCAATTTGTTGCCAATGATCAGGACGGCAATCTGTGGAAGTCCGCGGATTATGTTGGCAAAGGTTATCTCGTGGTTTATTTCTACCCCGCAGCCATGACCGGCGGCTGCACCAAACAGGCGTGCAGTTATCGCGATCAAAAAAAAGGGCTTGATGATTTGCACGCCACGATCGTGGGGATTAGCGGCGATCCGGTGAGAAATCTCAAGTATTTTCAGGAAGCCCATCAGTTGAATTTCACGCTGCTTTCGGATGTCAGCGGTGAGATTGCCGCGAAATTCGGCGTGCCGGTTGGCGCGGGCGGCAATATCACGCGCACCATTGCCGGCGAGGAAAAGGAGCTGGCGCGCATGGTTTCCGCCGCACGCTGGACATTTGTCATCGACCCGCAGGGAAAAATTGTTTACAAAGACGCCGAAGTGAATGCCGTCGAAGACAGTCAAAAAGTGGCTGATTTTGTGCGTAAACACAGCGCGGGCAAGAAGTGATGAGAAAAAATCGTGTATTGTCAGGCTAATGATTAGCCTGTCAATGCACGACTAATAAACTATTGCTGAATAAGGATACGTTCCGTATCTTTTGCGTGACAGAAAAAAATGAATTAGCTCAACCAGGAACAGGATATGCAAACGGATACCAACACAGTGCGTGAGAAAGTTTTGGAAGAAATTAAATCGCTTCCAGATGAAAAACTTTCAGCGGTTTTGAATTTTATTCACTCCTTTCAATTGGACCGGCAATTGGTGAATATCAGGCCTGATCACGCGACACATTTTGCCGGCAGTTGGCGCGATATGCCTGAAGAAATCTACAATGAATTTATTGGTGAGATAACCACGCGCCGGAAAACAGCGTTTTCCAGGAGACGGAACCGTGAAACCGACATTGGTTGACACCGATATTCTGTCGATGTATTTTCGCGGTGCCGAGAGAGTGGAAGAACGTTTTGAGAAGTATTTTGAAGAATATGGCAAAATAAATATCAGTATCATTACGTACTACGAGATTGCCAGTGGTTTAGAATACAAAGATGCCAAAAAGCAGCTCGAAGCCTTTCTTGAATTCGCCCGCCAAAATACCGTTCTCCCCCCTCACTCAAGATTCAGCAACAATATCAGCCGGGATATATGCACGATTACGCAAAGCGGGACGACCATTGGATGATATTGATTTGCTTATTGCAGGCATCGCAATCTCCAACAGTTTTGTGCTGGCCACGAACAATGAAAACCATTTCACAAGAATTGCAGAGCTGGAAATAGAAAATTGGAACAAATCGTAAATTGTCGGTCAACAGCGAATTCGTGCGTGCAGGGGACGGTTGTGCCGATACGTATTTCTCGTATTTTGCGATTTGGAGCAAAAACTGACTTTTTCAGCAAACTGTTACGGCTGCTCGAAAAGCTTCGATTTTCAGGTTTACGAAAAATCGGTATAGGGCTTTTCGCCACTGATTTACACTGATTGAGACGGATTTCAAAGAATTTAGATTACAGAACCTGAATTTTGCATTTGTTTTAGCCAACACTCGCTCGCCTGTGGATGAATCCACAGGCTAATATGTGAAAATCGCATGAATGCGACTGTTACCTGGTGGCAACGATCACGGTGCAAAATTCAGGTAGAAAAATCCGTGAAAATCCGTGTTCATCAGTGGCCAAAAAATCCTCTCACAAATAACCCCAAAAATCCGTTGGCCGCAATCATCCTTTGGAATATTTCTACAGCAAAACTTCCACAAAGTAAAAATAAAAACCTTCAGAGGACTGAACCCCTCCTCACATCTTTCCCGCCACCTCCAAACATAGCATCTCGCGTTGATTGCGCACATACAATTTACCGTTGGCCAGCGTTGGCATTGTCCAGCATTTGCCTTGCAAAACCTGGAACTGCGCCTTTTCTTTATAACCCTCCGGGGAGGCTTCTACCAACGCAAGAAGCCCGCGCTCACCCAACACGATGAGATGCCCGTCGGCGAAGAGCAGCGAGCCTTTCTGAAAGCCGCGTTGCTGCCATTTGGGCTTGCCGGTCGCCACGTCGAGACACGTGAGAAACGCATCATCGAAACCATACAAATGATTTTGATAAAAAATCGAGGAGGAAAAATGATTCTTCATCTCGCGGCTTTTCCAAATTTGATTCACGCTTGAGCTGCCGTTGCTTCCCGAAATCTGCAATAATGCGCCGCCCACGCCGTAGCCTGAGGAAATGAACACTTTGTCGGGCGCGATAAAAACGGGCGTTGCCGCATTGACGTCATAACTCGTCTCCCACGGAAAGTGCCAAAACCGCTTGCCGTTCGCCGGTGAAAACGAAGCCAGCCCGGAGCCGGTGAAAATGAGAATTTGGCGCACGCCGGACACGTTCACGGCAATCGGCGCGGAATAACCGGGAATATCCGTTTCCGACTTCCAGATGATGCTGCCGTTCTTTTTGTTGAATGCGATCACCGAATGCCCGGACTTGCCGCCGACGTCGACGATCAACTTTTCGCCCTCGACCAATGGCGTGGTGCTGATGCCCCAGGTGGGCACGCGGCCGCCGAATTCATCGCGGATTTGATGTTGCCAAACTTTTGCGCCAGTTGCAGCATTCAGCGCCGTGAGCATGCCGTTCGCGCTCAAGGTGAAAACCAAATCGCCATCCACCGTGGGCGTGGAGCGCGTGCCGTCGCCCTGATCATTGCGAAACGCGGGCGAGGCCTTATACCGCCACAACTCTTTGCCGGTGCCGGCATCCAAACACACCACGACTTCCTGGCTGCCGTCGCTGTACATGGTGTAAGCGCGGCCGTTCGCCACCGAAATGCCGGCGTAGCCTTCGCCCGAGGCGGCGCGCCACAGCACTTTGGGGCCACTTGCCGGCCATGTTTTTAACAAGCCGGTTTCAGTGGAGATGCCGTCGCGATTCGGCCCGCGCCATTGCGGCCAATCGCCGCCCGCGGTTTCTCTCAAGGCGGAGGCGGGACTTTCTTTTAGTACAAAAGCGGACAAAGCCATCGCGATAATTGTTAATGCCAACAGTTGCGGCAACCGCTTGATTCTTGCCATAACACACTCCTAGTTAATTGAAGCTTTCTGAGGGTCAACTGCATTAAGTTCAAACTGAGTTTGACGGGGATTTTTTGAATGCGGCGGCAAACCGTTGCTGATCGAATTCAATTACGGCCGTTCAATGCAACACACAAGATTTCACTTTCATTGCGCAGATACAGTCTGCCGTGCGCTAGCGCCGGCGCGGTGTAGCATTTGCCGCTCAGAACCTGCGCATGCGCTTTTTCGCGATAGGCTGTGGGCGTGGCTTCCACCAGCGCCAGATTTCCGCTCGTGCCGAGCACGATCAAATGCCCGTCCGCAAAAATAACGGAACCTTCGCCGAAACCGCGTTGCTGCCATTTCTGCTCGCCGGTGCGGCTGTCAACGCATTTCAAAATATAGCGATCGGTGCCGTAAAGATAATTCTCATGCAGAACCGAAGAGGCGAAGTGATGCTGCATGACATTACTTTTCCAAACCGGCGCGACGCCGAGGACGTCACTATTTATTTTCATTTGCAATACTGCCGCGCCGGCATCTTTGGGATGTGCGGAAGAGAAAAACAATTTGTCCGGAAAGATGAACACCGGCGTGGCGACATTTTCGTAACTATCTGTGCGCCAGGGATGCCGCCAAAAAATTTTACCGTCACGGGGCGAAACTGATGCAATCTCCGTTCCAGTGAAAAACACGGCCTGGCGCAAGCCGAGCGCCGTGACGACGATGGGAGAAGAATAACCCGGATGATCGTTATGCGATGACCAGGCCAATTCTCCGGTATTTTTATGGAAGGCCAGCAGCGAGTGATTGGCGCCGCCGAGTCCGGTAACCAGCAGCAAATCGCCCTCAATCACCGGTGAATTCGAATAACCGAGATCTGGAGTTTCACCATTCAATTTCGTAATGAGATCATGCTGCCACACCGGCGCGCCGGATTTGGCGTTGCGCGCGTAAAGCTTGGCATGCGCGCTGAGCGTGTAAACCATTTCGCCCTCGATCAGCGGCGTCACGCGCGGGCCATTGCCCCAACTGTCACGGAATTTTTTGTCGGTACGCACGCGCCAGCGCCGCAAGCCGGAATTCGCCTCGAAGCAGACGAGATACTCATCGTTGCCCTCGTCGTACATCGTATAAGCAAGGCCGTTTGCAATCGCAATGCCGGAATAGCCTTCGCCGAGCGGCGCGCGCCACACCACTTTCGGCCCCTCTTGCGGCCAGGTTTTGAGCAAACCGGTTTCAAGTGACTTGCCGTCGCGCTGCGGCCCGCGCCATTGCGGCCAATCGTGCGAGGTGTGATTACGCGCGGGCGCTTGCGCCGGGAGGTTTTGCCAGGCAAAAATGGCTGCCAACGAGATCGCGGAAATAAATTTTGTCGTTTTCATCAAGAACAGCGTTGTGGGCCTCGGCTGGCGGCGGTTTTCACTGGGGTGAAAAACAAGTTTCAATTCATCAAATCCAAACACACTAATTCTTGCGTGTTGCGCAGATAAAGCCGGCACTCGGCCAGCGCAGGCACGGTGATGCAGCGTCCGGTCAAAACCTCTGCCGCGCTCTTTTCGGTATAGGCTGCGGGAGTTGCCTCGACCAGCGCCAGTTTACCCTTGTCGCCCAGCACGATCAAATGGCCGTCGGCGAAAATCAATGTGCCCACGCCAAAGCCGCGCCGCATCCATTTTTCTTCGCCAGTAAGAAGCTCGATACACTTCAGCGTGCCCTTGTCGAATCCGTAAAGATAATCTCCCTGCAGAATCGAGGAGGTATAAATATTCTGCATGGCCTTGCTCTTCCAGATTTCTTCGATGGCCGCGCTGCCGTTTTCAGCCGTGATGCGCAGCAGGGTTGCGCCCACATCATAGCCCGAAGAAATGAAAATTTTGTCCGGCGGGATAAATAGCGGCGTGGCGGCATTCACGTTGTAGCTCGTTTTCCACGGCAAGCGCCAATACACCTTGCCGGTCGCAGGCGCAACGGCAACCGCGCCCTCCGCGGAAAAGAAAATGATTTGCCGCACACCGTTCACGGTAATCGCCACCGGCGAGGCAAACGCAGCGCTGTCGGACTCGGCTTTCCAAATCACCTTGCCATCTTTTTTATTGAAAGCAACGAAGGCATTGCCGTTGCCGCCGCCGGCCTCCACCAGCAGCATCTCGCCTTCCACCAGCGGCGAGGAGGCAAAGCCGCCGTCTGACGGGCCGCTGCTGTTGAATTCTTTTTTGAGATCATGCTGCCAAATCTTTTTGCCGGATTTCGTTTGCAGCGCGAGCAACTGGCCGCGGCCGCCAATGGCATACACGATGTCACCGTGAATGGTGGGCGTGGAACGCGGCCCGTTGCCGTTGGTATCTTTGAAGGTCGAGTCCGAACGCACGCGCCAAATCTGCTTGCCGCTTTTGACATCGAGACAGACCACAAACTCATCGTAGCCGTCGGAATACAGCGTGTACACGCGGCCCTGCGCAATCGAGATGCCGGAATAGCCTTCGCCGAGCGGTGTGCGCCATGCAACTTTCGGCCCGGTCTCCGCCCAGCTTTTGCGCAACCCGGTCTCGCGCGAGATGCCATCGCGATTCGGACCGAGCCATTGCGGCCATTCGTCGCTCGTATGCGGCTCTTTCGCGAACACTGAACTGAATACCAATGCCAGAACGAGAATGATTGCCCGGCTGATCGCACGCCGTGACGGTTTGCAGATTTGCATTGGGCTTCCTTGGTTTGAATTAACGGGCCTACTGCACTGTTACCATGAATTATGTAGCCCCTGCCCCTTGTGAGCAGCTATTGAAAAGAGCGACCTGCAAGGGGTCGGGACTACAAAAATTAAAGTAACACCGCGCTACTCTTCCGCCGGGTTCTTGCCTGCCACCCAGGCCGGCTTGAAATTTGAATTGGCCAGCCACACGACCGGTTTGTGCATCGCATTGATGGCGGCTGTCATATGAGCAAAGTCGATGCGGGTGATGTCGTCATTCGGCTGATGATATTCTTCGTGCAGGCCGTAGCTCGACACCGTATGCGCGATGATGCCGCGCTTTGCCAAGATGTAATTATCCGAGCGCTGAAAAAAATTTTCCTGGGGATGCGGATCTGCCACCAGGCGCGCGCCGCGCTGCGCCAATTCCGGGCCGAGATTGGAACGCTCGAAGCCGGTGAGCCACAACGTGTGTGCGGCGACTTTCGGATCCGGGCGACCGATCATTTCAAATTGAAGATTAGCAACGAGATTTTCCAGCGGCAACGGCGGATGTTCGATAAAATAACGCGAGCCCAAACCACCCTGCTCTTCGCTGCCGTAGGCTACGAAGTAAACCGTGCGCTTCGGCGCCGACCCGGCGCTCAAGACGCGCGCCAACTCCAGCACCGCAATCACACCGGAAGCATCGTCATCGGCGCCGTTGTAAATGCTGTCGCCTGCCACCGGCCGGCGAACGCCGAGATGATCCATATGCGCAGAAAGCGAGATGGCCTCGTGGCGGCGTTTGGGATCACTGCCGGCCAGCTCGCCCACCACGTTCCAGGTGTGCTTGATCTCGGGCGGAGCGAGCGAACCGCTGATCTGAATGACTACGCCGTCGGGAATTTGTTGCATTGCATTTGCCGCGGCGGTGTTCAACAAAATGGCGCTGCCGCCTCCGCTGGAACCCGAGGCCGCGCCGAAGCTCGTGGGCAGTTCGGGCATTCTCGCGGCAAATCTTTCCCAGCGCGGCTGCCACTCTGCCGGCGTCGCAATCATCACCGCGGCCGCGCCCTGCTGGAGCATTGCAAAAACGTTGCGCCCGATTTCCTGCGCGTTCGTTTCTTCGGCATAATTCAGCAAAATAAACGCGCCGGGTTGCGGCGTCCCGCCGATTTCCAGCCTCTGAAACGGCCCGCTGATTTCTGCCGAGGCGAGCCGCCAGCACACCATTTCCTGGCCGTGCCTCCATTCGATGGATTGGCCATTTGCTTGAAAGCGCAACGCGGGCGCTTCGGCAAAGGCTTGTTTCGTCAGGGGAATCGTTTGCAGAAACGCTTTTTGTTGATTGGCATCGCGATCGCCTGAGGGCGTGAGGCCGAATTGACGGAATTGCGAAGCAATGTAGTGCGCGGCGATCAACTCGTACTCCGTTGCGCTGCCGCGGCCCTTTAATGCATCACTCGCAAGGAATTCCATGTGAGCGCGGACATTTTTCTCCTGAACGGGAAGATTTCGATCTCCGGCAAAAACGTGGTGAAAAACGAAAAGGAAGGCAGTTGTCTGAATCAGTACGCGGGTCATGCAAAACTCCCTGAAGAGATTTTAGTAACGATTGAATGTGTTATGCAGGCGTGCTGCTGCATATGCGAGGAGGATCATTATTTAAATCGGGCAAGCGCCGCGGTTGCGACATGGCAGCGGTTGAAAATCGCATTGCAAGAATTGATGGAATTGAGGATTTTACCGGTTAGTCAAACGTAAGAATGCTTCACCGAAAGAATCATTCTGGAGCAAGCCATGCAAAATTTAAGCATCTCCGAAAAGCAGATGCTGGAAATGGTCGGTGAAATTTTTTGCGGCGCAAGGAGAAAACAATCGTTGCGGCGCGTTTTTTATGCGATTTATGTGCGCCATTCCCTTAACGAAGGGCGCCGGCAGGCAGATCACGGCCAAAAATTCCACATGAGAAAGTCCTGGAGGAGATGTGGAAGCAAATCGATACCGGATTGTCTGGACTCCGGAAGCGCAACGGAAACTTCGCGAAATCGTCGCGCAGGCTTCCAGTCTGAAAAGGCAGAATAATGGTTCGGAAGAATGATTAAAGAAAATTTGCCAACAAATCACTCTTTCTCTTGCTTGCGGCGAAAGCGATGTTATCAAAATTCAATTTTGATTGCCAGATTCACAGGATTCCTGCGGAATGGCAGGCGCTTCGGTTAAATGAAAAGCGCGATACAAGCCCTCCTCACTTCAGCTTCGGCAAATACCGCTCGCGCACGATGTTCATGTGATGCCGCTCGTGTCCCGCGATGATATATGCCAGCGCGCGCACGCTCACGGCGGCATTGTTGGCTGTGCCGAGCCGTTCTGTCGCCGCCGTTTCAAAACCGCGAAACAATGCCAGCGTTGCCGCGCGAATCACTTCAAACTCGCCGATGAAATCGAGCCAGGGGCGGGCATCGAAATTGGCACCGTTGATATAATCATCCTGCTCGAAGCCGGGGATCGGCGTCTGGTCGCCGCGGCCAATGCGCAACGCGCGATAGCTCATGATGCGCTCGGCGTCGCAGAGATGGCCGAGTACTTCTTTGATGCTCCATTTGCCCGCCTCGTAGCGGGTCAGCGATTGCATCTCCGTAATGGCGCGCAGCAACGCAAGCGTCGGCGCGAGTTGCTGCTGTAAAATTGCAAGAATATCACCCTCGGGCACCAGCGCGATATATTTGCCATAATAGGGATCATATTCGCCCGGCGCCGGGCGCGAAATTACGGGAAGAGGCATATGATTTTCTCCAGTGTCTTTGTGCGTGTTTACGTTCTGTAGTCTTGGAAAGAGTATCCCTCCCGGAGGCATTTCGTCGTGCGGGGTCTTGAAAAATTTTTAAGCACCGCGCGAGTACTTCACAGGATCCATTCAGGATAATAGAAAGGAGGTATCGTTTTTCAGCAACACTCATTCTGATGCGTCGCTTTCTCCCAAAACTTTGGGAACTCCTTTGATATCGAAATAAATTTTTTTGCCAAAGATTTCGCGCGTCGTGTCGGAGAGGTGGCCGAGCACGCCGAGAAAAATGGCGCCAGCAATAATCGCGATTCCCGCCCAGGTCGCAAACTTGCGGCGTTTGGGGTGACGTTCGGGATTGCGGTCAAGCAGCGGCAACACCAACAAAAAGAACACGAACGCGCCGTTGCCCAACACGCCCAGCCAGCCCGGCACATATTTCAAGCTTTGATAAACCGGCAAAAAATACCATTCCGGCTTGATGCCTTCGGGCGTGACCAGCGGATTCGCGGCTTGCCCGAGATGCGGTTTGACGGTGAAGGCAACGATGACGAGCAGCGCAAGCACGCTGTACGCGACGAGCGCTTCTTTTTTGAAATGATCGGGATAATAAGGCCGGGCGCCCGCCGCGCGCAATTGTTCGTCGTCCGGCTGCGGCTGATCCGTGCGCGTGAGCGGCGCGATGCGATGATAGCGAATCAAAATAAGATGCAGCCCCAGCAAAGCCAGCAAGGCCAGCGGCAGCAGCGAGACGTGCAACGCAAAGAAACGCGTCAGCGTGAGATCGCTTACCGTCTCACCGCCGCGCACCAGGCGTAAAATAAAATTGCCGAGGAGCGGCACTTCTTTCGTGCTATCCGTCGCCACCACCGTGCCCCAATAAGCCACTTGATCCCACGGCAGCAAATAGCCGGTGAGTGAGAACAGCATGGTCACCAGAAAGAGCCCGACGCCCACCATCCAGGTTAGCTCACGGGGTTTTTTATATGCACCTGAAAAAAACACGCGCAGAATGTGCAGAAACACTGCGCTCACGATGAAGGTTGCGCCCCACACATGCAATTGCCGGATGAACCAGCCGAGCGTCACTTTTTCGGTGATAAACTGCACGCTGCTGTAGGCCGTGGCAGCGCCGGGTTTGTAATAAAACAGCAACAACATGCCGGTGCCGAGTTGCACAGCAAAAAGCAGCAGCGCGGTGAAGCCCAGAGTGTGCAGCCAGTTGACGTGGCGTGGTTGCGGTTCGGAGAGTTGTTCGTGGGTAAAGCGGCGGAGAAAATCGAGGGGAAGCCGTTCAGCAAGCCAGGATTTTAGGGCCATTTAGAATTTCCCGTTGAAACGTGTTTTTTGAATCATCTCGGCAGCATTAATGTGAAGAGTTGAATCTGTTCTGTTTCGTTTCGTCACGCCAGCATGATCTTGCCATCCTCGATTTTTACATTCAACTGCGGCAGGGGCTTGGGCGGCGGGCCGTCGATCACACTGCCGTCAATATCGTATTCCCCGCCGTGGCACGGACAGCGCAAAATTTCATCCTGCGGCTGATAGGAGACGATGCAACCGAGATGTGTGCACACAGCCGAGAATGCCATCAACTCGCCGTTTTGGCGGGAAACGATTGCCGGGGAGCCGAGCGCCAAACCGCTGACAAATTGGCCCTCCGCAATATCGCGATCGAGAATGGGCTTGCCGTTCACGTCTGAAAATTGGCGGGTGCCGCTGATGAAGTTTTTATTGGGATAGAGAAAAGCGAGCGCTGACCCGGCAAAAGCCAGGCCGGTTCCCCCAAACAGAGCGGAGAAAATTTTATCAAAGAAGTTTCGTCGCGTCATAAAGTACCTTCGGTTGCGTAAAAATGCTAGGCAAGGCCAGGCCCTTGCCGGGCGTGGTTTAACACAGAAACGCCATGGCCGGGCCATAGCAGAACATTTATGAATCGCGGCGCAGCGGCAAAAGTATAATGGCCGTTTTTCAGAAATTCAACAAGAAATTGCCTGAGCGGGAAAATAATAGTTGCGCTGCACTAACGGGTTTATTATATTGCCCGCGTTTTAAGACGTATCTGTTCTCACCATTTTCTTAAAACCCTCGCGAGCATTCAACAGAAGCGAACTGGAGGTTGTATGACGTATATCATCGCTGAGCCCTGCGTCGATGTGATGGACAAAGCGTGCGTCGATGTTTGTCCGGTCGATTGCATTTATGAATTAGACAAGACCCAATTGCAAGAGGGCGATCCGGCCTATAAGCAAATGCTGTATATTCATCCGACGGAATGCATTGACTGTGGCGCCTGTGAGCCGGAGTGTCCGCCGGCAGCGATTTTTGCGGAAAGCGAAGTTCCGGCGAAGTGGGCGGAATACATCGATTATAACTACCAAGCCTTCGGTCTAAGTCGCTGATCGCGTCGCATCAACTCTTGCGCCAGTGCCATCATGGCTGATGGCCTTCACGCTAAGTGAATCCTACAAGGAAGTCAAGAGTTGATGACTTCCTTTTTTTGTTTTCTCATATGATTCAATGTAAAAGTGTGTACGACAAACCGCATCCGAATGACGGGGTGCGGGTGTATGTTGACCGGTTGTGGCCGGAAGGTATTTCAACGCGGCAGGCGGCGGTGGCGACGTGGCTGCAAGAGTTGGCGCCGTCCTATGAATTGTGGCGGCACGGTTACGATCTCGAACAATGGTCGCAGTATCGTCAGCGCTATCGCGAGGAACTGAGCGCACCGGATAAACGCAGCCATTTCGAGAGCCTGCTCAAGCAGGCGCGCGAGGGCCCATTGACGCTGCTGTACGGCACCTCGGACGGGGAGCGCAACAACGCGGTGGTGGTCAAAGAGCTGTTGGATAGTCGGCAGAGTTGAAGCTGCCGAAAGCTTGTTCACGCCAGGAAACAGGATGATGTGAACATGGAGAAGTTGCTCATATTTTTCTCGTTTGCGCCGTTCGCCGCAGCGGACCGCGCAAATGAACACCCCCCTCAAGAGCCTGACATGCGCCTGCACGACGCGGGAATATGATCAGGCTCTTGTGTTTTATTTTTGTGCACCGGATTGTTTTGCCAGGACTGGCGCCGTCAATGTAAGCTAAAATCCCCTCGGAGCGGAGGAATTTTTACGGCAAGCAGTTCATCTAATCAATTCAGGAGGCAAAATGGCTTGGCACGACTTCATCATTGACAACGACAATGTCATCCGGGGTATGCTCAAAACCAGCCACGTCATTGCGGTGGTTGGCATCAAGGACGAAACGCGGCCGCATGAGGCGGCGCACAGTGTTCCCGCCTATCTGTATTCCCGCGGCTACAAAATCATTCCGGTGAATCCCAATTACAAATCGGTGTTCGGCATTCCCTGTCTTGCTTCACTCGAGGAGATTCACGAACCGGTCGACATTGTTCAGGTCTTTCGCGCGCCCAAGAACATCATGCCCCACGCGCTCGAGGCCCTCAAGATGAAGCCCCAACCCCGAGTTTTTTGGATGCAAACCGGCATCCGCCATCAAGAGGCGGCGCACAAGCTGGCGAGTTACGGCATTCAAGTCGTGCAAGATCATTGCATGTACATGGATCACCTGCGCCTGCTGCGCGCCGCGGCCTGAGAAGATTTTAAATTTTGGTTTTTCCCAGAAGGATATTCAACGCCAGGGTAATACAAGTTTCGTGCTGCTCATGCCCAGCGCAAGCATGCCAAAGGCCCGAGAGTTGAATATCCTTTTTCTTTTTGGGATGGCAACTATTCAGTTGGCATGGTACATGAGAGAGAATCAAGACAAAATTTTTATGGGTAAAACTATTGCCCCGAAATTATTTTGCCTTTTGCGATCAGAATACTCACCCGGAATGATGTTGATGAAGAGATAACGATGTGTACAATCACAGCGAGCCGTCCGTAGATTGCAGAGCATGTGTTTGTCAAGCGGTGAATCTATCCGATTCACGTTGCAGGTATTGCGCAAAAACAAATTGAATTCTATATTTCCAAGAATTTTTCTATGAACATCTACGTCACCCGCCCCATTCCGCAAGCCGGGCTTGATATTCTGCGCGCGGCTTATCCGGATTTCAAGATGAACACCGAAGATCGCGTGCTGGAGCGCCATGAGTTGCTCGCGCGCGTCAAAGGCCTCGATGCCCTGCTGCCGTTGCTGACCGATCGCATCGACGGCGAATTGTTGGATGCTGCCGGACCGCAGCTCAAAATCGTTGCGAATCACGCCGTCGGTTTCGATAATATCGATCTCAAGGCTGCGACGGAACGCGGCGTATTGATCACCAACACGCCCGGCGTGCTCACCGACGCCACCGCCGACCATGCCTGGGCCTTGCTGTTCGCCATTGCGCGGCGCATTCCGGAATCCGAGCGTTTTTTGCGTGCAGGAAAATTCAAAGGCTGGGGCCCGTTGATGTATCTCGGCGGCGATCTCGCCGGACGCACGCTGGGCGTGGTCGGCGTGGGCCGCATCGGCCACGCCATGGCCATGCGCTCGCGCGGTTTCAACATGCGCGTGTTGTATACCGATGAATTCCAAAACCCCGTGCTCGAAAAAGAGCTGGGCGCGCTGCGCGTCGAGTTGGAAGAATTGTTGCACGAAGCGGATTTTGTTTCGCTGCATGTGCCGCTGCTGCCGGGCACGAGGCACTTGATCAACGCCAAAACCTTGCGCCTCATGAAGCCCACGGCGTATTTGATCAACACCAGCCGCGGCCCGGTGGTGGATGAGGCGGCGCTCGCAGAAGCATTGCAAAAGAATGTCATTGCCGGCGCAGCG
>SZPB01000059.1 GCA_030263535.1 Cytophagia bacterium CHB2 | reverse complement strand
GTGAATTATCAAAGTGCAACAACACCGGCAGATTGTTTTCAGCGGCATAGCGGAAAATCCTGCGCACTTTTGCGAGATGCTCCGGCACCCTCAAGTAAATCTGCGAGGCATTTCCGTGCAGCTTGATTCCATCCAGGCCAAGCTCGCGATGGCAACGAACAACTTCCTCCATGGCATACTCCGCCAGCGGATCAATGCCAAAATAGGCCTTGATATTGTTCTGGTATTTCGCCTTCTGCCCGGCCAGGTAGTCATTCTCTGCCTGCAAGAGCAGGCGGGCGTTTTCCGTTACACCCAATTCTTCGGTACTGTACAAATATCCCATTGCAACCAAATGGATGAAATTGCCGTCCTGCGGCTTAATTCCCAGGCGATTCATGATCGTATCAACGTTGGAATAGTATTCATCGCGCCGCGAAAAAGTTGCACCTGCATTCTTCCACGCTTGGATCAACCGCGGACTGAGAACATGAACGTGATAATCGGAAACAGATGTTTCCATAACCTCCGTGCGCCCCGCACCGGTTAGGCTATTGCTGTTCGACTCATACGCGGCTTCCTCGCCGTTTTTGTTCTCGGAATAGATAAGAACTGCAGCGACGACAACAACAAGAGCCGTGAGCGTTACGGTAATGCCTGTTTTCATTTTCATTCATTCTCCCGCGTCTCTTTTGCCGTTGTAATATGGCTATGCACGCACCGCCATGTGCCGTTGTGTTTGACAAAGACATCGGTCGTCCATTCGTCAGAGCTGAACGGCTGACCTTTATAGTGGCCGTTGCTTCGGACACGTCCGGTTAATACCGCCGTATCTCCGTACAGTTGCGCCGCAAGAATCTCTCCCCTGAAGTATTCATGCGTCAAATCTCCGGAGGCGACCACCGATAGGAATTGTTCCCTGGTCGTCACGCCGCGCTCCGAGACGATGACCCAATCCTCCGCCATAAATCGGCCAATCGCCTTTACGTCGTTGGAAACAATGGCTTGATCCCAGGCCGCGGACACCGCTTTCAGTGTTTGAATTTCGTCAGGATTGTTATCGGGCATGTGTCGCTCCTTCGAATATTTTCTGCAAAAAGTTTAAAACTTCCTCATTCATTTCGAGATGGAACTCTTCGCGGTCGAAGCCTTCCGGATCCTTAGCGGCGTCGCCAACTCTGCTTTGCATCGTTTCGGGAAACGGGCTGAGGAAAGAATAATGTCCGGCATTTTTGACGACTCGATGCGTGAGCTGCGAGCGTTCAGGAAGGCCATCGCGCAACACTGCAATCGTCTCTTGCGGCATATAATCTTTCTCGGCCACGAGCAGCAAAACCGGAACATGAACATTGCGCAATGCGCCTTCAGACATAAACAGGCTCACATCCGGCGCGAAGAGCACGAGGGCTTTAACACGATGATCAGCGGTCACTGTAATAGGCTGTGACGCGATGCCATTTTTTCGCAAGAGAGTAATCCAATACGGCTCATCTGCTTGCGCCGTTTTTTGGCAAAGCGCAACGAGAGCTTGCGTATGCGGTGCGCCGCCCGCAAGCGCCAACGCGGTGTAGCCGCCAACGGAATGGCCGATGACGGCAACGTTCTCGAAGTCGAGATGCGATTTAAATTTTTCATGGGAGAAAATTTCATCAATCGCCATACGGATATGCCGTGGCCGGTAAATCATGTTCTGAATGGTGTATTGCAATTCATTGTTGTGGCGATTATTAAACGGATGCTCGGGCATGCACACGACAAATCCATTCATGGCCAAATGCCTGCCGAGCGTGCGATGCGTCAAATTCGAGCCGCCAGAGCCGTGCGAAATCATGACGAGCGGAAAGCGGCCCTCTGCAACCGGCGCGTTCATCGCGACCTCAAGAGTGAACGGTCCGAACGTGACAGAGGTTGAAGCCGCGTTTGTAGGATACATCAAAAGCATTGGGAAAGTCAGATCATGCTCTTGATCGCGCACGTCCGCTTTGCAGCAGCCTACAAATTTGCTTTTTGCAATCTCCATCAATGCTCGACCTTCTTCATGCTCATGTAATGCTCCCGCTGTTTTTTATAAAGCCGTTCGATGGCGTAACGCAGCGCCGTGCGCGGCATGGTGACGGTGTATTTATCCAAAAAGTTCAAGAGTCTTTGGCGATCTTTTTGCCGGCTTCGCGCAGCTATCTGCCAACGGCCTTATGAATTAAATCTTTCTAAGCTCCTCCGGCGAACGCAGAGCCTCTAATTTTTTCACAAACTCTTTTGCGCTGATAAAAGTCCACGCAACGGTTATGCTTTTCTTTCTCATGTTCGCCATTTCGCATCTTCCTTGAGACTTTCTTTCACGCGAAACGCGGTGATCTTGCGGATGAGAGCGAGGGGCAGCGGCTTGTCCAGCGGGAATTGGATCGAGGCGCTGGCCGTTTTAAATCTCGAGAGCTCTTTCGCAAAGGCTTTCACCGCAGAGGGCGTGGGATAGAAGCCGATATGATGCTTGAAAGCTTTGAAGGTGACCAGTATTCTTCGATAAGAGAAAGCTGGCATTCCCCACTTCAAGCCTTCCTCCGCGCCGGGTGCGGCTTTGCGAATACACGCCAGCATCTCACGTAGTTTCTTCTGCGTCTCTTTGGGCGCGGCATCAATGTATTCGACAATGTTTGCCGGTTGTGCTTTTTTTGAAGCCATGTTGTTTCAAAAAGTTAGTGTTCGATCACTTCTGTTTCAGCTTGGCCTGCGCTTCATTCTCTGCGACTCTCGCTTTGACAATTTTTTTGACGAGCGCCGCCGGCAGCGGATGCTCGGCCGTGAAATGAATCGTGGTTCCGGATGTATCAAACTCTTCAAGCTCGCCTTTGAATTTTTCCAAAACCGTTTTGCTCACTGCAATGAAACTGCAATAACTCTCGCGTGCGACGAAATGGACTAACGGACCGTGATACTTGTATGTCGGGATTTGATAGCTAATCACTTCGTCGGCCTTCGGCGCTGCAGTTTTAATGGCCTCGCGCAAATTTTCGAGAACCGTCCGCAACTCTCTCGGCGCAGACGCAAGATAAGCATCGACGTCTTTGGCGGGCGCACGCTTTGTGATTGAAGCAGCTTTTTTCATAATTGTTTTTCTTGCTTTCGCAGAAGCTAAGGTTTCCAATTCCCATCCGCGGAACCGTCTGGGCTGGCTAAAACCACTGTGTAGCCGTCAAGATCGAGCAGCCATAATTCCCAGTGGTTCGGGCCGCCGTTGCCGTCGGGAGGATTGCGGTGACGGGTCATGACAATCTCGGCGTTCATTTCTTCGGCGCGGGCAACGGCTGCGTCGAAATCGTCGATCTCAAACCAGAGCAGCACGCCGTTGCCGTAGGGCTTCAGATCGGGATTTCCGATGGGGCCATGATGATGCTCCACGTCCCAGTGGTGCAGTTGCAAGACCAGCTTGCCCTGCGAAACCAGCCGTTCATACTCGGCGCCGCCATGCGCGCTCTGGCAACCAAGCAGGCGCTGATACCAGCGACTGCTCGATTCAACATCATGCACACAAATGAGTGGTTGTGGGTTCATACGAACTCCCATTTTTTTGAAGAACATATCAACGTTCTTCTTCATCATCCCTTCGGCATCTTGCTCATGTCCATGTGCAACACATTCCAGCGATGGCCATCCAAATCGGTGAAACCGCAGCCGTACATCCAGCCCTGATGTTCGTCAGGCTCGCCGAAAACCGTACCACCTGCCTTTGCCGCCTTCTTGGCCAATTCATCGACTTCCGCTCTGCTCTCTGCGTCGATTGAAAGTAGGACTTCGGTGCCTTTTTGGGTATCGGCAATTTCATTGCGTGTAAAGCCTTTGAAAGCGGATTCCGCAAAAAGCATGACGACAATATTTTTTGTGCCGACGAGGAAGCTCGCCGATTCAGCGCTGTTGCCATAATGCGGATTCAAAGTAAATCCAAGCTTGGTGAAAAACTCTCTTGATTTATTCACGTCTTTCACCGGCAGGTTGATCCAAAGCTCTTTGGTCATAGCGATTTCCCTTTTTAAAATTAGATGACAGAAAAATAAGGCGCACGATCCGAAGCTTCATTGTCCGAGCTGCGCCAGATAGCGATCCAATTTGGCATAGGCCTCTTTCGAGCTGGTGGCTACTCCAGGGAAATCTTCATCGCGCTCCTGTTGCGAGGAGTAGCGGAGCGTCTGCTTGAAGATGGTCTTTTCGTCCGCTTCTTCCAGAGATGTCATCACCAGTACCTTGAGCGGCGAAAAGTCATAGGTTTCCGTGTAAGCGAATCGATGTGGCGGATCAACAGCCTCGAATATGCCACGCACTTCGATCTTACGCCCGTTCGGGCGCTCGAACACATAACGGAGACGCCCGCCGACGCGAAGGTCGAACTCGCAACTCACGAGCGTCATGGCTGCTGGCCTCATCCACGCGCGAACGTGCTCGGCTTTTGTGATAGCGGCAAAAATCGTTTCGCGGGAAGCGGCAAACGTCTGTGTGAGCAAAATCTCGGTGTCGAAAGGTTTCGTTGCCTGCATGGTACTTTCCTGTTTCACGGTTAGAGGACGGTCATGCTGTGCCGAGGCTTCCGAAATGGACCAATCGTTCCGGCTGCACCCCATTGAGAGCAGAAGCACAGCAACTTGCACGATACTTGCGAACTTCATAAGTAATCCCTCGTTCACGGCGCCGTTTTTTTGTAATGAAGCGCAATAGCTCCGGAACTGAATTTTTTCGACCCGACGAGTTTCAACCGAAGGCGCTCTTTGAGACCATCAGCCTCAAACAGGCGGGGCCCCTTTCCCGCAACAACCGGGTGAACCACAAAGTGATACTCGTCAATCATGCCGAGTTGAGTTAAATGCGAGGCGATACTCAAGCCGCCAATGGAAATATCTTTACCCGGCTGACCTTTCAATTTCAGAAGCTCTTCTTCAATGTTTGCGCGGGAGAGTGTCGTGTTCTTCATTTCAACGCTTTTGAGCGTCTTGGAAAAAACGACCTTGTTGATTGCATCAATCGTCCGCGCGAACTCATTTGTCGTTTTTGTCTCCGACTGATTTTCCGCAACGGTATGCCAGTACGGAAACATCAGTTGATATGTTTTTCGCCCAAAGAGTTCGATATCCGCGTTGCGGAGCAGCTCGGTGAAAAACTCGTGTAGCTCTTCATCTGCAATCATATCCTCGTGGCCGAAGTAACCGTCAACCGTCATGTTGATTGCGAAGACTGTGTTTCTCATGTTTCAGTTCCTTTTGACTTGGTGCTGTTTAGTTAATGCGAGGTCTCAAGCCCATATCGTATTGCCGCTTCGAGTATATCAACGTTTATATCTTTCAGCGTTTTGAACTTAATGCAATACCCGGTCACGCTCGCCTTGCCGAGTTTTTTTCCATACGTCTTCGCTAAGCATGTCTTATCTTTAATACCAAGGATATAGACGGAGATTCCGGTTTTGTTTGCACTCATACCGATTTGATAAAACTCTCTAGTTTTTCCATCAGCATATTTTATAGTGTGAAGTCCATATCCTATATTAGGATTAGAAACAGTTTTATTTTCACTGTTTTTGCCATCCAAGAACCATAATTTACATGCTGGCATTACTTGCAGAATGAGGCGATGCAACGCTTGCATGTCGCTGCGTTTTGGCTCAGGTTGGCTTGCAATATACTTTTTGATTTGTTCTTGTATGTTCATATTGATTCTCCTTTCCATGACTGCATTTGTATTAGGTCGTTCAGCAGGTGCGAATTTCGACAGCACGTTATCCTTCTGCTCGCATCTTCTTCTGTCGTGCAAGCTCCGCTTCCGTCGGCGTTTCGAGTGCCGTCGAGCCTTTTATTATTGCTTTTGCGGCTTCGCATCGAGAAAGTCGTTCACCATCGGGACGATTGTTGTCATGCGGTTCATCAGCGTAACGTGTGTTGTGTTGGGCAAAATAGCCAGTCTCGATTCCGGGTGCGGTCGCATGTCGCCGTGAATCTCGCCGCCCTTGAGGCGGTACATTTCCGCGATGTGATCGAGCCGTACACCGTCAGCGTCGCCGTGGATGAAAAACATCGGGGCTTTAGTGGCCTTGAGGTTGTCGGCGCCGAAGTCGTACGGTTTCAAAGCCGACGCGACTACGTGCTTGACGAAGTTCGGGAACTCGTCCGGCGTCGGGCTCAGTTTCTTGTATTCGGTTTCGAGGGGCGAGCCCTTGAATGCCTCGGCCGTGATCTGCGGGAACGCGTCGAGTCCTTCCTTGACCCAGCCGTCGTGGCGGAACACGGCCGAAATGCTGACAACCTTGCGCACTTTTTCCGGATGGCGGATCGCACACTGCATCGCGACACCGCCGCCCATGCTGTACCCGATGAGGTCCGCGCTTGGTATTTTGAGATGATCAAGCAGCGCAGCCACATCGTCGGCGAGGTTTTCATCACTGAAATCGCGTTTGATGTCGGCTGTGCGCCCGTGGCCCTGCATTTCGATAGCAATCACTTTCCGCGTTTTGGAAAGTTCGCCGATCCACTCGGTCCAATTGAGTGAAATTGTCATGAACGCGCCGTGGAGCAACACCACAGGATCGCCGTTTCCGTGGATTTCGTAGTACATTTTGAGTCCGTTGACCGACGCGTAGCCCGTAGTTGGTTTTTCCTGCGCCGATACGACAGACGACAGGAACATCGTCAGGATAAAAGCTGTTGTCTTCATGTTTGATCCTTAATGGTTATTTTAGCGCGAGCATTGAAGATGCCGCGCTGCATAGTGATTATTGGACGGCAACGTGAATTTGTTCAAGTTTTCTGCCGGTTTGTAGATCAATATCGCCGCGCCGTTTTTGGCAATCATTGAATCCGCGAGCTGCAAATGTTTTCCCTCGTTTGGCAAATGGATTCTTCGGTCTCGCGGCTAATCCGGAATTTCCGCCTCGACGAGTTTCGCTAACAGCGTCAGCGATTCCTGCCAGCCGAGATAGCAAGCCTCAGCGGGAATCACTGCCGGAACGCCTTCCTGCACGATGTTCAACTCGGTTCCGCAGGATACCTTCTTCAACGTGATGGTCGTCTGCATTTCTCCGGGCAGATTCGGATCGTCGAATCTGTCCGTGTAGCGGAGGCGTTCGTGGGGCACAAGTTCGAGATACTCGCCGCCGAAGGAGTGGCTCTTGCCGGTGGTGAAGTTTGTGAACGACATCTTATAGGTGCCGCCGGCTTTGGCGTCTGCGTGATGCACTTTGCCCGTGAAGCCGTTTGGCGGAAGCCATTTGGTCATGGCGTCCGCATCGAGGAATGCTCGATAGATTTTCTCAGGTGTTGCACGCAGCACGCGATGAAGTCGAATTGTGTTGGTGGTCATGATTACTTCTCCTTTCGGTGGATCGGATTTGATCGGCATAACACTGATGATTGGACTGCGCCTGCAATCATTTCAAGCTCTCCGCCAATTTATCGAGACACTGCTCCAAACCAAGTTTGGACATCTCGCGCATTTCGCCCAGCGTCCAGCCGTACTCGATTGCGGTCAGTTCCGTTTTGCCGTCGACATTCTTGAAAGCCAAGAGAGAGGGAATCTCTTCGGGAAAATCCGCAGGCATGCCAAGCGTCGTCGGATTGATTTTGTTGCCGTCCTTGTCGGACAAGCCTTGCGTGAACTCAATAAGCTCCGCCGGCACGATCTTCTTGTACACGCCGGCGGTATAGAAATCCGCGTTGTTCATTTCTTGGGGCGCGCGCATATGAAAGATAAATTTACCGCCTTCGCGAAAATCGATTTTGCACGAAGGCGAAGTAAATCCGGTCGGCCCCCACCATTTCATCACTTGCTCCGGCACGGTCCACGCCTTCCAAACAGCTTCGAGCGGCGCATCGAAAATTCGTGTGAGCACGATGTCTTGCTTGCCCGCTTCCGCGAGGGTTTTCAAATTGGCCAAGCCGGTTTCGAAATCCTTCCCGACATAGGTGTCCATGTTGACGAAGATGCTCATGACTTTCCCAATGAATTGATTGGGACCCTGCATCACCCACGTGATTTTCGTGGTCTCGCCTTCGGGCGTTAACGAGAACTCTGAAGTGCTCTGCGCTTCAAACGGCTCGGTGAAACTCAGCTTGATGGTGAGCTTCGAAGCGGGAGAAGATTCCAGAATCTCCATACGCCCTGCGCCGACCTCGCTGTTGCCTTTCCACTCATAAACCGCGCCCGTTCCAACTGCTGCGCCGCTATACATTCTTTGCAGCGCGGGATCTAACTTCTCCCACGGCGACCAATTGCCCCAACTGCGAAAATCGTGAAGCTGCGCAAAGATCGTTTCCGGCGCGGCTTTGATGCTCGCGCTGCGCTCGATGCGAAATGTGTCCGGCTTGGTCGCGGCATAGCCGAGCAGCGCGACAATGAGCACCGCGAGACCGATGAGAATCTTTTTCAACATAATAACTCCTCTCCGTATTGATTTGAGATTATCGCACCACTTCAAAAACTATTTTGTCGATAAGCATTCTGCGTTTCATTTCAAACAAGCGATCCATTGCCGCACGATCTTCTCGAAGGCAGTTTTGTTCGCCTTAATTGCTTTCATGTCGCGGAACTTCACTGCGGCTCGGTCTTTCGCAAGCCATTCCAACAAGCCGTTGGGGTCGCTAATCGCAAGGGCGGCGGTGCTGTTGTCCTTCACCTTTGCGCCCAAGTGGTGAAAATTTTATCGACTCTGTCCGGCCTGCTTTTGCATCTCCTCGAATCCCGCCGCGGCTTTTTGAACATCAGCCGGGAAGTCATCGAACTCTTGTACCCGGCGAATCTCGATCACTTCGTTATCCGAACCGGGGCAGCGTTTGGCCCACT
This sequence comes from Cytophagia bacterium CHB2, assembly GCA_030263535.1. NCBI lineage: Bacteria > Pseudomonadati > Bacteroidota > Cytophagia > Cytophagia bacterium CHB2. The sequence continues at coordinate 13,864 of SZPB01000059.1, read as the reverse complement.
CAATTGCTTCTTCTTTCGACTTCACTTCAATTATCCAGTAGCCGCCAAGCACTTCTTTCGACTCGATGAAAGGCCCATCGGTCACCATAGGTTTGCCTCCGGCGAACGAGACGCGCGCCCCCATCGAAGGCGGATGCAGGCCTTCGAGGCTGCGCAGCACGCCAGCGTTTTGCAGTTCTTCGTTGTACTTCATCATTGCTTCGACGGCTTTGGCGTCGGGCATCGTGCCCGGCGCCGCCGTCTCATATCCCTTGGGGATCATCAGCATCATGAATCGCATGGGTGTTTCTCCTTTAAATTTTTGTTGAGAGAAAGCCGAAGCATTCTACCGCTGCAAACAAAAAAGAATTCAATGATAGAAAAACGGAGGCCAGAAAAATTTATGTGGAATGCACACTGTTCGAAAGATGCGGTTTTTATTTTCCTGCCATACATTTTTGTGTCATTGCTTTTGAACATTGCGCCGCCGCTCGCTCTCGGCCACAATTGCACTCATGTCTTCAATCGGCCGAATCTCAAACGGCCCGGCTTTCACGCCGGGATGCTTCGACATCAACTGAATGGCGTGGTTCAAATCTCGCGCTTCGAGTACGAGGAGACCGCCCAACTGCTCTTTCGTTTCGGCGAACGGGCCGTCGGTGACCGTCACCTTGTTGTTCCGCCAACGCAGAGTGGTGGCATTACGAGCGCTTTGCAGCGCCTCCCCTCCGACAAAGTGGCCGTTCTTGCGCAACTCATCGTCGTAGGCAAAGCATTCGTCCATAAAAGCGTTCTGCTCGCTTTCGGACATGGTTTCCCATTTTTTCTCATCATAGTAGCCAAGGCAGAGGTATTTCATAGCTTCCTCCGAAAGATGGTGAAAAAGGCGCTCGTTGTTTACACCATCTAGTCGTTCGGCGAGGCTTGAAATCGACAGCACGCACTATTTTTCTTCCACAATCTGCCGGCCTGCTTGGCGCACGTCGTCAAGCAGGATTTCCATATCGCGCTTGGTCGTGCGATAGTTCAGCACGCAGCCGCGTAGGGCAAAGCGGCCAGCGATGCCGGCATTGGAAAGATACGAGCTTCCGCCGCGCTGCACTGCGGTGAGAATGCGTTCATTCAAAGCATTCAGCTTTTGGTCGATGGCGTCGCGCTCTCCGCCGCTTGCAATCGCATAAGCCGTTTTCAGCGCGGGCGGCGCGTATCTGAAACAAAAGATCGACAACTCGACGGGCGCCAGCATCTCGAAGTCATCCGCTTGCGCTGCGAGTTGCGCGAAATATTCGGCGCATTGGCAATTGCGCTCGATGGCCTCGCCCAATGCTTCGGCGCCCACGTGCGCCAACATCATCCAAACTTTCAACGCGCGGAACCGGCGCGTCAACTCGGGACCGTAATCCCAAAACGCAAAAGCTTCATCGGAGGCAAGCGCCATAACGCGAATATACTCCGCTTCGTGCCCGAACGTGGCGCGCGCCCGGCCGGGATCGCGATACAGAACACAGCCACAATCCCCGGGCACGTACAGCCATTTGTGCGGATCGAGCGCAACGGAATCCGCACGCTCGATCCCACGAAACAAAACGCGCTTGGAAGGTGCCAACGCAGCAAAGCCTCCGTAACAAGCATCAACATGAAACCACAAGCCATATTGCGCCGCTACTTCGGCAATTTCATCGAGCGCATCACACGCGCCGGTGTTGACCGTGCCGGCATTCGCCACCACGCAAAACGGCAAGTGACCCTCAGCGAGATCGTCTTCGATCAGTTTCGCCAACGCGCGCAGGTCCATTTGAAAACGCGAATTGACTGCAACCTGTCGCACGTTGTCGCGGCCAATGCCGAGCAATCCCGCCGCTTTGCTGATCGAGTGATGGCCTTCTGCTGAAATATAAACTCGCATCGCGCGTGCGAGAGTCTGGCAGCCCTGCGAAGTAACCGGATGCGGCGCTTTGGCATCGCGCGCCACAGCCAATGCGCAGAGATGTGCCATCGATCCGCCGCTGAGAAATAAACCCTCGGCTGCGGGCGCGTAACCGATAATTTGTTTGATCCAATCAATCGTTTGGCGTTCGATCTCAGCCGCGCCGGGCGCGGAACGCCAGGAGGTGAGACTCGGATTCAGCGTTGAGGCAAGCAGATCGGCGAGAGCCGTTGCGGCCGTGCCGGGCGAAGCGATATAACCGAAAAAACGCGGGTGGCCGTTGTGCCGGCTGGCAGCAAAAATTTTTTGGTTGATAAATTCGAGCAACGTGTCGAAATGTTTTCCGGCAACGGGAAACTCCAGAGCGAGTTGTTCACGCACTGCCGCGCTGGTGGTGTTGGGAGCGAGCGTTACCTGCGGAAGCGCGCTATAGTAATCGGCGATCATTTGAATCGCAGCGCGGCCCATTTCCAAAATTTGCTCGCGCGAAGGATTCAATGACGAGGGTGCGGAGGTTTCATCGAGCGCAGAGTGCATGCGATCGTCTTGTGGATTCATTTCTTAATTTAGAGCGAATGCCATTGCTTTTTGGATTTCGCGTCTTAGTCGTTCGGTGAGGGTGGAAATCGACAGCGGCATGGTTGCAGGGCATGCACAAAACATTACCCTCCTCTTCTCACGGCGTTTAGGCATAGCGTTTATCTTCCTTCAGGCCGGCTTCAATTGGCCGTACTTCGATGCTTCCCAAGCGCGCCGAGGGCCATCTCGAGGCGACTTGAATGGCCTCGTTCATGTCAATTGCCTCGATCAAAAAGAACCCGCCGAGCGTTTCTTTGGTTTCGGCAAAGGGTCCGTCGGTGATGGAAATCTTGCCGTTGCGCACACGCACCGTCGCAGCCGTGCGAACACTTTGCAAGGGTTCGGCGGCAATGAGATAGCCGCCTTTCTTAAGCTCATCGACATAGTTCAGCGTCTCCGCCCTCAGGGCGGTCCACTCGCTTTGCGAGAGCGCATCGAGCTTGCTCTCCTCTTCATAAGCCATGCACAGGTATTTCATGATTTCCTTTTTCATGGTCAAGCGTTAAGGGAACATAATTATGGCTTTCCTATATCTCAAACCGCGAATTCGCGCTCATTCGCGGTTCAGGGCAATCCCGGAATCTCCACCACCGGCCGGACTTCGACAGTGCCTTTGAGCGCCATGGGAATCCGTGCGGCAATGCCGATGGCCTCATCGAGATTTTTTGCATCAATCAAGAAATAGCCGCCGAGCTGCTCGCGCGTCTCCGCAAACGGGCCGTCGGTCACCAGCCGCTTGCCCTGGCGCAGGCGCACGCTGGTTGCAGCCGCGGTGGGATGCAGCGGATTGGCGGCCACATACTGGCCGTTGGCATCAAGCTCATGCGCAAGTTGCGCAGACTCGCCGAAGCATTGTTCGCGCTCGGCTTCGCTCAAGGTCTGTTCATCATAGTAGATCAGGAGCATGTATTTCATGTTGGCGTCTCCATTCGTAAAAACAAAAAAACTAGGTAAAATCCCAATAAATCGCTACCCTGATTTGCAGACAAGCTGCAAATCAAAGCTTCTGCGAAGCAACAAAAAACTATTCGGTGAAACTCGGTGTCTTCGGCGATAAAGCTTTTCCACCGAAATGCACAGAAGTCAATGAGCATCGCCGAAAAAACCTTTGGCAGGATGATTTATCGGCAGAATTATTTCAAATCGTTCTGCCGACAAATTATCCTGCCATAAGCTTTCAGAATTTTATTCTAACTTTGAAAAGCTAATCGCATAACGGGCAAGTCGGACTTTCAAACACAGCAGTCCGACTTCGCTCGCTTTCTTGTCCGTTAATTTGGGTTAACGGCATTACCTCTCGGGCGCTTCATCCACCAAACGCCGCAGCCGCGCGCTTAGCCATCTCCTCCGGCGTCAAATCTTCGATGTGACTCGCGATGGACCAGTGATGGCCAAACGGATCGACAAGCTTCCCATAGCGATCGCCCCAAAACGCGTTATCCAGAGGCATAAGCTCTTTCGCGCCGGCATTGAGCGCGCGGTTCCAAACTGCATCCGCGTCTTCAACATAAAGATGAATCGTAACCGCGGAACCGTTGAGCGCCAGCGGTGAGACCACGCCCCACTCCGGAAATTCGTCATTCACAAAAATAATCGAATCGCCAATTTGCAGTTCCGCATGCATAATCGACTTGCCGTCCGGCCCGGGCGCGCGAGAATGCTCTTTGGCGCCAAAGGCGTTTTTGTAAAATTGGATCGCGGCGTGGGCGTCGCGTACGATCAGGTGTGGCGTGACGGTGTGAAATCCTTGAGGAACGGGTTTTACTTTTTCAACCATTGCTTTCTCCTTTCTTTGGTGGAATGATTGGAGGAACTTGCCAATCGCTTCGAAATGAATACCTCTGCTCGTTATCGTGAATCAGTAGCATATCCTTCATGCCTCGGTCTCCATTTGATATTGTTCCGAAAATGGGTTAGTCGGGCCTCGACAAGCTCGATTTGGACAAGCTCGGCCTCCGCAAGCTCAGACTCAGCCGGTTGCGCTCGCGCGCAAGGGTGGAACGGCTCGGACAATCGATAGCCGTTCAGTGAATTCCCCAACCGGCCAGCAGTTTTGTAGATAAAATCAGCGGCAGGCAGGCTGCGGCCGGTGTTTGAAGAAAATTTTTGATACGGAGTTTTGCCAACCTCGATGAGCTGCGCCGGCAAATAGAAGACAACAGTTTCCACCACGCCGATTCCTTCGCAATACTCCGTTTGCCGTTCCGGTTGCGCTTGATAAAAATCGCCGAGCCAATTGTAGGCCGATTCCGTCATCAAAACATATTCCTGTGCAGGCACAGAATTTTTCAACAGGCGATGCGCCAGGATCACATCCATGCCGAAGAGTTTATCGAAACCATGAATATGCTCCAGCGCAACCTCGCCAGCATGAATAACGACTTTAAGCCGCAAATCTCGCGCATTTCGCGCGCAGGGATATAAAGTGCAAAGCCGGTGCAAGGCTTGATAAAAAGAACGAAAGAAGCCCTTCACCTGTTTTTTGACGGCAGCCAGTTCAGCTCTGCTATCGCCATTTTCAGGGCAAAGCGCATAGAAGAATGCCGCATCCCCTTCCACTTCTGCCAATTTCAGCGGCGGCGCAGCAGCCGAAATAACCGCCCGCAGCAACTCCACCACCACCAGCATGGCATGGTCGCCGGCGTTCGCATGCGACTTCATGAACTGGGTGAATCCGCTAATATCGGCGATTACCAATAATGCTTTGTGAGTAGAAGGGCGCATGATTTTTCTCTCTAAGATTTTGAAAAACATACACTCACTACAATTTTTATCACGCTGGGGGAGTTAATATAAAAACACCTTGTGACAACATTATGTCACAACTTTTAGCCATTCGTACTGGCTGATTTTGCTTAATAGTCGTTCGAGGGAGGGAAAAATCGACAGGGGGTTGGCTGGCAATGGCAGTTTCTTGGGGCAGGTAGTAGATGGACTGAGAATCATGCAGCCCTCGTTCATCAACTTGAAACTTGGACTGATAGTTAAATCGATTTTCAAGTCAAATTCTGGCTCGTTGCTCCGAGCTTCTTTGATATGCACTTCAAAGCAACTTGCTAGCAAAAGGATATTCCATTCGAAGTCAAACAAAACTCAGGTGCTAAGAAATATGCGTTCACCTCTTCTTAAATTTTCAGGATCGCCGCTATTCAAGGCCGTATATTTGAACAATGACTTTATTTTCATGTCATTTGATCTCCGGGCAAATCTTCTTGACCGACAATTTATGTTTCTTCAGTTTGCAGGTAATCGGTAAATTTCGTCTAGCAAGCAAGTTCTTGTTTCTATTGTCTCACACACTCAACTCCCCCGATACGTCGAATACCCAAACGGACTCAGCAACAGCGGAACATGATAATGCTGTTCGGTGTTTTTCACTTCAAAAATGATGGCGGCAAAGGGATAAAAACTCTCGATGCCCAGGCCGCTGAAGTAATCGCCGGTTTCAAAGGTGAGACGATACACGCCCGCAACTAGCGGCGTGTTTGCCGGCATCAAATCACTGATGCGGCCGTCGTCATTCGTCGTGCCGCACGCGAGTTCCTGCCACTCGTCGAACTCCGTGCGCTGCGCTAACGTCACAATAACCCCGGCTGCGGGTCGGCCTTGCGAGAGATCAAGTACATGAGTTGTGATGGGACTTTTCATGGTTGCTCTTCCGATTGCGGATTGATGATTGCGAATTGCGGAATTGCCCGGTCAAAACATTCACTGCTTGGAGAAAGGTGATCAACTCGATTTGTTGCCAGTAACAAAAAGAAAATAACCTACGACCAACACCATAACCCGAACGAGCCGGAATCAAACAAGGCAACCGCGAATAAGCGCGAATGAAAATATTAGCTTTCATTAGCGTTGATTTGCGGTTTAGAAATGTTTGCTCAAAAAGCCAGATTTAACTCTAAAGAATCTACTATCTACCACCCACGAGCCTCACGCCTTTTGCCGCGCTTTCAAAATTTTCACAAATGATTTGCCGCGAATCTCTTCCAACGTCAAGCCGGTGGCCAGCGCTTCCTCTTCAGTAATTGCGCCGCAGTTGAGGCCGCGCAGAAAGAAATTCAACAAGCCCTGCCCGGTGGCGGCATCGTCAAACACCGCGCCGAGCAGCGTGGCTTGCGCTGCTTTTTCCACAAACGTTTTGAGTCGCGCTGAGGCGGCAGCCAATCCTTCCAAAAAGAAATTGTACACTGCTGCATATCGAATGGGAATTTGCGAGGGATGCAAATCCCAGCCTTGATAAAAGCCGTGTTTGAGCGAATGCTCGATGTGGCGATAACCCAAACGCCAAGCCGCATGCACCGCCGCCTGATTCTCGCGTTGCTGCGCCTCGGTTAACGTGCTGCCGGCTGCTGCGCGATGCGGCCCGACAGGCATGACATTGGTTGCGCCGTCAGACAACCAAATGCCGGTGCCGCCCAGGGCCACTGTCATCATGTGTCGCGCAAAATCACAGGAGGCGTGATCCATACTTTGATAAAGCGCGGTGATGTTGCACGCCGCGGTGTAATCATAAACGCCAAAATGCGCGGCCACGCAACGGCCTTCTGCCGCGGCCACGAACGCCGGTAAACTGCACACACCGCGAGAGTTGATCATCGCTTGCGTGGTTTCCACCATAATTTCGAGCTTGAGCGCGCCGGCCGGCAGGCCGTTGGCCGCTTCGAGCCATTGCAGCGCGCGCACCAACGCAGACACCTGCTCCGCTACGGTAATCTTCGGCAATGTCACAACGAAATTATCCGGCAGCCTCCCTCCTGCTTTTGAGAGCAACGTCGTGATGAACAAATCCAGCGTGCGTAGGCTGCGGTTTCTCAGTTCTTCCGTAAGCGGCTTGATGCGAATGCCGATAAATGGCGGTAATGTCGCCGCGCGCATGCCGGCAGCCATTTCTTCCGCAGCGGCAACCGCGTGGCCGTCTTCTTCGGCGTTCGGGCGATTGCCATAGCCGTCTTCAAAATCAATGCGCAAATCTTCCACGGCCTCGCGCTTGAGTTTTTCCAGCACGCGCGCATAAACGGTGTAGGCCAGCCACGCTGCGGCGTTCTTTTGTCGCACAGCCTCGGGGGCTTGCTGAAGCTGTTGTTGCAGGTTTTTTGTTTCAATTTGACTCTCGGGCAATTTTTCGGCGCCGGTGAGTCCGAGAATTTTGGCAAAGCTCGCAAAGTCCGGGGCATACTCCTGCAACGTGCGCAAAGCCACCATGCCCAGCTTGGGCGCGGCATCAGCCTTGAATAATTGCGCGCCGCCATAAACCGTGTGCACCGGCTGGCGCACACCGGACTCGCCAGGGTAGTGTTTGGTAAATGCCTCGTTGGCTTGTTGCAATTCACCGAAAATCGCCGGCAAAGACTCCGGCGTGAGGGAAGTTTTCATGGTATAAGGAACCTTGGTTTTTGATGATGGCTGATTTGGCTCTCTTGACCAATCGAGAGCAGAATCCATACTTTAAAATTTCACTCGTACACTGTTGCCTCGAAGAAGTACATTCATTCTCACCCTGTCATCCTGCAAGGATCTTGTGAAGTTGCAAACAGAGTATCAAGTGCTTCACAGGATTCCTTCCATGACAACGTAGGTCATTCATTCAATTGAAGGTGATCGCGGGTTAGACCGCCAAAAGCTTTTCCAGTCGAATTTTGGTGATCTTAGCTTGCTCCGCTGCCGCGATTTTCACTTCAAGCTCCGGATCATTCGGCAAACGTTGTTGCAACAACGCCAACATCTCGCCTGCGCTTTTGCCGGTGGCGCAAACGATGAAGATAAATCCGAACTTTTTTTCGTAAGCTTCGTTGCCGTCTGCCAGCGCATGAAGAATGTCTTCTGCAGCGCCTGCCACGCCCGCTTGCTCGCCCTCCGACCATTGCCGCGTGCTCGTGAATTTCGCACGCAGGCTGGTTAAATCGCCGATTTTGGGATGATGCGAAAATGCTTCGCGCCAATCCTGCGGCGCAAGGCTTTGCCAAATCTCTTCAGCAACAGCAAAAAGCTCGGCTTCACTGTTAAACGGCCGGCGCTGTGCCATCATCTCTGCCCAGCGCGTCGCGCCGCAGCAGCGGAGAAGCTCGGCAAGAGCAGAGGCATCAGCAAGGTTGTTAAAATATGCTAAAGTCATTTACTCTCGCTGCAAGTTGTCCGCAGAAAACGCAATCCGGAACCACAAGGCATGAGGCGACACACAAAGCTTACGGCATGCTGAATGCCAAAATGCGCGTCGAATATAAATTGCGGCGGCGGCAAAGTCAAATCGCCATGGCCACGCGACAATGCAATGCTTCGAAAAACTTTCATGCGGGAGGTTGAAAGATCGGAGAGGTAGATTCATTGGAATCGAGCGCCCGCGGAAAAAGCAGGCTATACCCGGTCAAATTTCAATAAAGCACATGCCGAAGTCAAAAAGAGTAACGCACTCCCATTGACGGGCCGCGGCGGCGCGGCAGAACTTCAAACATGAATTTTGAGGACAACGCGTTTTTCTCCGGATGGGGATAGAGCAGATAGCTCACCAGCGTGCCGCTCACCGCGCCCACCAAAACGTCGCTGAGATAGTGTTTGTTGTCGTGAATGCGGGAAAAGCCGACATAAGCCGCCCAGCCGTAGGCAACGCTGAACGAGACGGCCTTCCATTGCGTTGGCGACAGCAGCGGCAGGTCGCGGCCTTGCCGAACTTGGCCGTCGATAAAATCGCGTGTTTCCAGATAAAGAAAAGTCGAGGCGGTAAAAACGGTGGAGGTGTGGCCGGAGAAGAAGGACTGCGTATCCGAGCCATCCGGACGGTAGCGGTTGAAATTGTGTTTGGCGAGATGAGTAACGACGGTGTTAAAATAAAACGCCTGTTGAAAGCGGAACAGCTTAGCATAGCTCGAGGGTGAGTAATCGTGTCCGGTAAGCGCATCGAGCACAATCATTCCTGCCAGGCGGGCGCGCACGGCTAAGGCTTGATAGTAGCCGGGGCTAAGCGATCCCAACGACGCCCTGCCGTCGCGGCGCGACCACTCTTCGGCAATCTCATGGTCGAAAGCCAGCGGCGGCATGGGTAAACCACGGCCGGCCTTCTGGCGTTCGGTCAGCAGGCTTGCAGCAAACACCGGAAGCTGCCATGTGTTGACGCTTGCTCGTGCGCCTGCAATGAGATTTTTGTAGAAGGGTACGTTTTGCGTTTCGTTGGTGATGAAATGATCAGCCGGGGTTGCTGGTATTGAAATTTTTTGTTGTTGCGGAAGCTGGGCAAGGGCCGAAGGAGCGGGAAGCGCGCACGTCGAGGCAAGAATTATCAGCACTGTGATGGAATTTCTCATGTGATCTCACGATTGCATGAAACGTTTGTTGCTACGCGACTGAACCTGTTGCCGCCCGATTATGAACATGTGAGTTTTCCAGTTCTTCATACAACTTTTCTCCGGCCTCGCATGCTTCATTCTCCGGCGAAACCCGGTTCAAGCGCAAATCATTGCCCACCACAGCGTTGCTAAAATAACGGGCATTCTTAATGAATCTCCGCGAAAATTCCAAGAAAAACTTTTTTTGCTCACCGCCCTCTGGTGCGCTGATTATCCCTTGCATGAAAGGCAAAAACTTTGGAAATTGTGATCAACTTGTAACATGTTCATCACAGAGAGAAAAACAGTGAAGATAAAATCGACGAATCATATGGTCAGAGCCGGCGTTGCCTCGATCGTGCCGGCAATTTTTTTTATCTTTCCCGCCTTGAGCATGGTGCAGTCCAAGACCAGCATCTCCGGCTGGCTGCGGGTCGGCGCGGAGTATACCTACAACGAAACCTACAGCGAATCGTTTTATCGCGCCAAAGTGCAATTCGAAACCAAGCTTGACGATACGTTTGATACTCAAGTCGATATCCGCGGAGAATCCGACACCCACGAAATGGAATTGCGCGAGGCCTTTCTCACCGCCGATCTTGGCAAAGCCATCGATTTGGAATTCGGGCACAACAAAAAACGCTTTGGCTACGAGTTTCAGAAATCAAAAGAAAAATTGAAAACCGTAGACCGGACGCTGCTGTATCAATATCTCGAGCCTCTCGGCTTGGTCGGGCGTGAATTGAATCTGCGCTATCATCGCAAAGCAAGGCCGGAGGTGCGCCGGGTCGGCCTCTCCGCCAGCCTCGGTTACAACGAAGCCAACGATTTCTCGTTGATTGGACATCTCACGCGGCTGAACACGCTGGGCAGCTTTGCGCTGGGCGGAAGCGGCACGGTTAAACTCGACAAGATTCAGGATGGCACCCAGACCGTGTGGAGCACGGCGTTGGAAATGGTGCGCGACGCGGATGCGCATCATGTCGAAATCGAAGGCGTTCTCGGTGTGGATCCGCTTGCTTCGGAAGTCGAGAAAAAAGTCGGCGGCGGCAAGGCTGTTCACTTCCTCGGCAGCAAAATGCTTTATGCGCATCGCATGAAAACCTCGAGCCGACTGTTCAAAGCCGTTGAGCCGGTGCTGGTCGCGAGTTTTCTGGCGCGCGATCTTGATGCGATTGGCCGGAATACGATTTCGACGCTGGCCGGCTTGAATGTCTACATCGCCCAAAATGCCAGGATCAGCATGAATGTCGATCTCCAACTCACCAGCATGCCCACGGATTATAGCGAACGCAGTTCAGTGGGCAGTAACGGCATCCTGCAAATGGAGTTGCAATGGTGAGCGTGAACGTAAAAATTTTCAGCCTGCTGACGGCTTGTGTTGTAATCGCGCTGCAAGGCTGCTCCAAAATCCTCGAGCCGGAAGAGGCGAACAGCTTTGGCTTGAAAAAAGTTGAATTGCAACTGACCAGCGAGGATTTTGGCACGCTCAACAGCAATGTGTTCGCGCGGCTGCAAGTGCCGGGCGATCTCAAGCTCGAAGGGAAACGCTGGAATGTCAAAGTGCGTTATTCCGGCCAGACCTCGATCAACAATACCAAGAAATCAGTGACATTTGAATTTCCGGAAAACCAGCGCTATCGCGACCATCGTTATTATGGGTTAAGCGCGCAATTCGGCGATCCCACGGGACTCAATCCGATCGTCGGGTTTTATGCCTTTGCGCAGGCAGGCCTAGCAACGCCCAACGTTGAGCCGGCGGCGTTTTATGTGAACGGCGAGTACTGGGGACTCTATTTCCTGATCGAGCCGATCGATGAGGATTTTTTCGCTCGGCGCGGCCAGCGTTTGGGCTCGTTTTATGAAGCCACGCGCGCGCATGCGTATTTATCGTTTGCCGGGGGCTATGATGTGCGGCTGGGTTTTGAAAACAAGGGCGAGCGCGAAGGCTATTTCGGCGATTTGGAAGAGATGATTCGGGTTCTCAACGAGTCGAGCCCGGAAGAAATGCCGGCGCGCCTGCAGCCGTTGCTGGACGTGGAAAACTGTTTGCGCTATCTGGCTGTCTCCGTGCTTTTTCACAACTCTGACGGCTACCTCAACAACTATCGTTTGCATAAGAATAATCCGGAAGATCCGTTTCAGATCATTCCGTGGGATTTAGATCATCTGCTTGAAATTCATCCCACGCGCAGCACAATCTTTGGCGAAAAAAAATTCAGCGAAAACCTGCTCAAAGCAAGAGTTCATCGTCAGCGCTATCGGGACATACTGCTCGAGTTGATGGACGAGACCTTGCGCGTGGAACGGCTGGATGAGATTCTCGATGAAACGACGGCGCAAATCGCCGCAGCGTTGGCACAGGATCGCTTCCGCGGCGGAGATGCCTTTGCCTATGCGGCGCAACGCAAAGAAAGGATTCGCCAGTGGTATGCCAAGATTCGCGAAGATTTGGTGTTGTTGGGGTGAATCAACGCGGAGCCGCAAACCCACTATTCTCTGCCGCCTGCCGTTTCACTTTCTTCTCTGACTGTCGCCAGAATCATAGCACGAACCGATTAATGAAAAAGTATATCGTCTTCTCTCTCCTGCTGCTCGCCGCTTGCAAAGGCAAATCACCTGTCGATCCGCCGCCCGATCCCGATCAACCCAAATTCAAAGTGACGGATTTCTCCGCGCCCGAAGCGTGCGCGAGCTGCCATCCCAATCATTATGAAGAATGGCGTACTTCAATGCACGCTTACGCGTTTGTCGATCCGGTGTTCTTTGCGATGAATGCCGCCGGTCAACAGAAAACCGGCGGCCAACTCGATCAATTCTGCACCAAATGCCACAGCCCGATTGCGAGCTTGACGGGCGAAACGCCGCCGTTCTTTGATCCCGCCAGCCTCTCGCCGATTTCAAAGCAAGGCGTGAGTTGCGATGTTTGCCACACCATCACCAAAATCAACGAACCGCGAAATGCGGAAATTGAGTTAAAACCCGGCCGCACGAAATATGGCTCGCTGGCGAATCCTGCGCCCAACCCTTTTCATGATTCGCAATTCAATGCCCTGTTTGACCGCTCGGAATTTTGCGGCGGTTGCCATGAAGTCCAAAATCCGCTCGGCACAAATGTCGAAGAAACGTTCAGCGAATGGAACGCCGCCGCGCTGGCCGGCATGTCGTTCGATTGCCAGGATTGCCACATGCCGACTTACGCCGGCGAGGCCGCCGTCGGCGGGCCGCAGCGCGCTGAGGTGCATCGCCATTACTTCGTTGGCGTTGATGTGCCGTTGGTGGATTTCCCCGGCGCGGATATTCAGCGCCGTGAATCCGAAAAATTGCTGCAAAATTCTGCGACCATGACAGTGACCAGTGCCACCGCCGTTTCAGCCGGCGACACGTTGCGCGTGCACGTGAGTATTCTCAACAATAAAACCGGCCATCATCTGCCCTCCGGCGTCACTGCGGAACGGCAAATGTGGATCGCCCTCCGCGCGCGCGATCAAAACAACAATGTGTTGTATGAAAGCGGCCAGCTCGACGCCAACAGCGATTTGATGGATCATCACAGCGAGCTAAATCCCAATGCCGATCGCGATCTCACAATTTTTCGCCAACGCATGTTCGGCGTTGACGGCAATGAAGTTTTATTTTTCTTCGAGGCCAAGACCGTCGAGAACAACATGATTCCATTTTTGGCGACGAAAACAGTGACTTACAAAATTCCCGTGCCCGTAAATTTAAGTGGAACGCTATCGCTGGAAGTTGCTCTCAAATTTCGGAGCTTGCCACCGTATTTTCTGCGCGAGCTGGGTTTGGGCCACTTGGTTGCGAAAGTGCCGATTGTCGACATGGCGCAAGAGAGTAGGCAGATAAGTATTACGCCATAGGCATTCCAACAGCCCCCAAAGCCGTTGCCTGGTACAACGTTAAGTTGACACAAACATCGAGATGTCATTTGAAAGAATCCTGTGAACTGAATTTTGCATGCTGAGATATGACAAGAAAGAATCGATAATCGTCTTAAACAAACCGCGAAGCGGTGGAATGTTTATAGTGAAATTCGTCCCACCAC
>SZPB01000058.1 GCA_030263535.1 Cytophagia bacterium CHB2 | reverse complement strand
GCGCCGCTTGGAGGCGGCGACGCCGGCATAAACCAGCGGGCTGACCCATGCCGCCAGCAGAGTAAACGCAAACAATATTTGATCTGCGCCCACCATGGCCTGCAGCAGCATCGGCTTGCCGACGACATCGACGAGCAGCGGCATGGCGATCAAAAAAATCCACACCAACAAGCTGGCAATAGTGAACATGGGATTCTGTGCGAGCACGGCAAGATAGAATTGGCCGGCATACGTCGGCGCGCTCAACAAACGCTTGCGGTATAACTCGTCGTTATGCCAAACCGGAGGCAAAATCAGGCTCATCAAGCGCAACGGCATGATGCCGCAAAGAAAGAGTAAGAAAGTTCCGCACAGCGTGAGACTGAGCAACGGCAAGCGCTCGCCGATCAAGCGCTGAACATCGCTTTCCGATTCGGGCGAAGGAACGGAGAAGGTTTCGTAGGGCTGAAACAGCCTCGGCAAACGCAACAGATTATTCTCTTCCAACTGGAGACGATTGCCCACGATTTCAACAAAGCCGGAATCGCCGGCCTGCAAGGCTGCGCCCACGGAGAACGTGAGATTGACGGCCCACCATTCGAACAGCATCACGACATAAAGCCCGATGAAGAAACTCACCGCGCCCAATAACACGCGGGGCAGCAGCAAGTGAGCACGCAGCGGCATTTCCGCCCGCGCGCGGCGTTGCTGCGGCAGGCGTTGCATTTGCCGCAGCGCGCGTTTGACCAAACGCCGGGGTTGATGGCCTTTGACTACCGCGGCAAGATCCAGGCGCAAATTACGCAAATTGCGCAGAAAGATGAACACGCCCGCGGCATGAAAAAGAAATACTCCGGTCATGAGCACAAACGAACTGGTTTTTGCCGCTAAAAACTTTAGAAAAAGTTCATAGGGAAAAATTGCGCACAACGCGGCGGTCAACAACAACGTCAGCATGAGAGCCAGCGTCAAGGCATAGCGGGGATAGATCAATTGTTTGCGGCACCACGTCAGCGGCAACCACAGCAGCTCGAGCAGAACATAGGCGCAGACGAAGTGCAGCAGCGCAATGATAAAATAGCCGCCATAATTGCCGCTGCCATCAACCGTCCACGCGCTCAGCACCGTGGTCAGAACCGCGGCCGGCAACGCGGCAATCATGTTGGGGCGAAAGGAAAGTGGGAGATTCGTTCGGATGGAATGCCAGAGGGCTTGCATTCTCGTTACCGGGTTGAGAATAATTTCTTAGCTCTGAATTTTGGAATAAGCATCACGCAAACGAGTTCTTGTGTGACCTTTTTCTAACAATACCCAAAACTTTTAACGTAAAAACTTGTTCTTGTATTTCTATTGCCATCTGAAAAAAATCCCAAATCAAGGGGATGAAGCACGTAGTGCAGTTGCTATTATGGTAATTTCTGAAACCCGGCCTGCGTGAAATGCTTGTCAAACGTTAGCGCGCTTTTTATTCCCATCTTTGTCATCAAGACAAATGAAACACAATCTGTGAGCGAATATCTTTTGTCATTGTGGCGTTGGAAGTAAGACCACGCTTCTTGGAATAAGGATTCATCAACGTGAACAAATTGAATCGAAGGACTGCTCATGAGCCGCTGGCCAATTTCAACCGCTTTTGCATGCAGATTGCAGGCGTTAAAATATGTCACCACCTCATCAAGTACATAGGAAGTGGTGATCCAGGAAGGAGGCGAAGATGAAACTTCCTGTTCCCAATGTAGAAGCGCCGCTTCATGATTCTGATCATCTTCATCTTCCAAAGCAATGAGATATCCGGAATCGACAAAAAACCGGGTCATGCGCGCTTTCCATAAAGATAGTGATCGAGGTTGACGGACGCATCACGAATACCGCTGCGGACCGGATGTTTGCCAAACTCAAAGATCGGGTCGCTTTTGACTTTGGGAATCACGACGATCCTTCCGTTTTCGCGGATCACATCAGCTTCATCAAATTCATCGAATCCAACGAGAAACTCTCGCGGTATCATAACGCCTTCTTTAGTCACTTTAACTTTCATAGATTGCTCCGTGGAAATTTCGTCCAATTAACCCTTGCGAATATACCACCCGGCTGTACAAAAAGCAAAGCCCAAAACTCGCGCCGCTTCGCGAGAAATCGCTCGGTCTCATTTCCGTTTGATGATCACGAACGTTGTATCGTCACGCAATTCCGCGCCGCGGCGAAAGCCGGCCAGCTCGCGCAACAACGCCGTCTTGATGGCCTCCGGCGCTTCTTGATGATGGCGCGCCAAAATTCGTTGCAGCCGCTCCTCACCAAACTCTTGTTGCGCGAGATTAAAGGTCTCGCTCACGCCATCCGTGAACAACAGCATGATATCGCCGGCCTGCAACGTGCGCTCCACCACTTCGAGATGTTCGAGAAACATGCCGTTTTGCGCCTCGGGCGATTCATGCGCGTTGGCGGCTAATCCAATCGCAAGGCCTTGGGGTTTGATCCAGAAGTATTCCCGGCGCTGCCGTTCGAACAATAATACCGGCGTATGGCCGGCGCGGCAAAGTTGCGCGCCGCCATTCGCTTCGAGGCGCACGATGGCCAGCGTGAGGAAATAATTGCGCTTCAACTCGCGCAGCAAATGCTCATTCAACAGACTCAGCAGGGCGCGCGGGTCGCCGGTTTGCCGCGCAAATGTTTGCAGCAGGGTTTGCACTTTTGCCATGTAAAGCGCGGCAGAAATGCCCTTGCCGGAAACATCGCCGATGACGATCAAACAACTGCCGTCTGCCAGCGGGATGAAATCATAATAGTCGCCGCCCACGCTGCGCGCGGCATCGCTGAAGCCGGCCACTTCAAACCCGGCTGCTTGCAAACCATGATTCGGCAGTAGGCTCAACTGAATCTCGCGCGCGATGGCAAGCTCGTCCTTCGTAATCAGTTTGTCCGCCAATTCCAGCGCCAGCAAAAAATTCATGATCAAAAAAGCATCGAACAGCAACATCAAATCGCGATTCCAAAGGCCGGCAATGATGAGAACGCCTGCCAGGGCATAAAGCAAGCGCCGCGCCGGGGTTAATTTCAACAAAAACGCAAGAAAGAGATTTTTGCAAAAAAGAAAAGCGCGTTTCCAGGGATTCTTGGCGTGGGCAGATTTCGGCATATCGCGCACATAAAACTCATACATGCCGCGCGTATCAACCTTGATCAGCCGCTCGATTTCGGCTGTGCTCATGCCGCTGGCAAAGAGATTATAGAAATTCCGAAAGGCGCGTTGAGATTGTTCGAGCATGCGTGGTTTTTGGGAAGTGATGGATCGCGCGGGGCGAGATTCGGCGCGGGCCGGCCGTTTTTCTAAAATCAAAAATCATTGCGCCAGCTTCGCGCGTTGCTTGATGCGAAGAAACCTAAGCAGATCAGCCTGCAAAGTCAAGGTTTTCTTCCTGAGTGAAATGCAAAACGAGGCCATTCGGCCGGCGGGAAAAGCATCAGCAGGCCTCATGCGACTGAGGCAGAATTAATTTTAAGGGAGGAACAAATCGAAGAACTTTTGCAGCGTATCGCCTTTTGCGACCACGACACGCTGAGTCTGTATGCCCAAACGAGGATGCCGCACACTCACTTCATGCAAGCCGGGCGCCAGCGCGATGGGTGCGGCCAGCGGCGTCGTGTCGAACGCTTTGCCGTTGATCCAAATTTCTCCCCAGGGATTGACGGTAATTTCGAGGAAACCGATTTCATCATACAAATTGACAAACAACGTATCGGATTCAAGCGCGGCCGTGACCACCGAGCGGCGCACCGGCGGAAAATTCGGAACGCTGAAATTCAACTCGGAAACGTGCAGCGAGGAGGCCGGCTGCCACAGCAAGGGAGTCGCCCCGAGTGAATCCTGCTCGACAAACACATTCGCACGCGGTTCACTCACAATTAAAATACTGCGATTCGCCTCAATCCGGCTTGACTCAAAATCCCCGACTGGCACAATCTCTTCTTGGCTTATGGCGTCGCCCGTTGCCGCGGATGAATCCGCGGGCGACATCGATACGTTTGCTTGAAGAGATTTTATCGGTTCTACTTGCGTTTTTGCGGCGGGAGTTTGCGAGAGATCGAAAGCCGGCTGTTCAACCTCAACGATCTGCGGTGGTTCTTCGGATACCGGTGTTACCTCCGGCGAGGAGGCAGCGTGATCGAACTGAATGTTCAGCAAAATGATGCTGATCACTGCAAAAATCACCGCGGAAGCCGGGGCGAAACGAGAAAACCGGCGGTGCAGCTTGATTGGCTTTTTCAGCGCGGCAGGAGGCGCAGCAACGACAGGCGGAGGGGCGGCAGACGGCGATTCAAACTTCACGGCTTGATACGCTTCGGGCTGCGCAAAAAATGACGCCGCGCGCTGCGCCGTCATTCGAAGCTCGTATTGGCGTTCAAAATGATCGAGCCTCTCCAGCAATTCGTCTGCGCGCGCCAGGCGCTGCTCCGGCTCTTTTGCCAGCAACTGGCGCGAAAGCGCCGCCAATTCCGGGGGAATCTGCGGCCGCAGTTTTTCCACCGGCGTCGGCTCGAAGTTGGCGATGCGATGCAACATCGCTGAAGTCGTATGGTCTATAAACGGCGGCTCGCCGGTGAGCATTTCATACAACACCGCGCCCAGCGAAAACAAATCGCTGGCTTCGGTGGCGGTTTGGCCGAGAATGATTTCCGGCGGAAAGTACATGATCGTGCCGGCAAGATTCTGCTGCGCATCGTCAAGCTCCACGGCCAGGCCCAAATCGCCGAGTTTGATCTCGCCTGCCACCGACCAAAAAATATTTCCTGGTTTGATGTCGCGATGCAAAATGCCCTGATCGTGCAGAGCCTGCAATGCGCGCGCGACTTCTTTGGTGATCCACACGCACATTTCGAAAGGCAAGCCGCCCCGCCCGGAGGGGCCGATCACCTCGGCGAGCGCGCCGCCTTCAACATACTCGAGAATAAGATAAGGCCGGCCGTCGCGCATGCCGGCTTCATAAACACGGCGGAGGTTGGGATGCGACAAGCGTTGGCTCAAACTGCTTTCGGCCAGCAATTGTTCGCGCACGCGGGTGGGCGCCGCCTCGTCCATCAACGCCTTGACGATAACCATTTGCTGGCGCTGCTGATCGAACGCTTTGAATACCTTCACCCACGGGCTGCGTTGCAGCTCGGCGAAAATTTCATATCCTTCAATTGCGACCATTTTGCCACTGCTTCATCTTGTAATGAATCCAGCGCCGCGACACGCCCAGCCGGTCAGCGGCGTGTGTAATGTTGTTGTCCACCTCATCCAAGGTTTTTTCGACCAGCCGGCGCTCCATTTCCTCCAGGGTCATGCCTTGCGGCAAGAATAACTCGCGTGCGGCTTCCTGCAAACGGAGATCTTCGGTGGAGAGATACGTTCCCTTCGCCAGCACCACCGCGCGTTCAACGGTATTCTCCAGCTCGCGCACGTTGCCGGGCCAGGAATATCCCGTCAACAAATCGAGCGCTTCCGGCGTGAAGCCCGCGATTTCTTTGCGGTTTTTTACGGCATATTTGCGCAGAAAATGATGGGCGAGCAACGGAACATCCTTCGCGCGCTGGCGCAGCGGCGGCATAAAAAGATTGATGACATTCAAACGATAATAAAGATCCTCGCGAAACTCGCTTTTCTTCACGGCTTCCGCGAGATTCTTATTGGTCGCCGCGATGATGCGCACATCGACTTTACGCACTTGATTTTCGCCCACGCGCTTGATCTCGCCTTCTTGCAACACGCGTAGAAGCTGGGTTTGAATGTTGGGCGAGAGATCACCGATTTCATCGAGGAAAAATGTGCCGCCGTGCGCGGATTCGAACAAGCCTTTCTTGTCGGCGATGGCGCCGGTGAAGGCGCCTTTCTTGTGACCGAACAATTCGCTTTCGAGCAGGGTTTCCGGCAGCGAGCCGCAGAACAGCGCGATGAAGGGTTTGTCGCGCCGGCTGCCGTTGTAATGCAGCGCGCGCGCCACCAGCTCCTTGCCGGTGCCGCTTTCGCCTTGAATCAACACCGTCGCGTCGGAATCGAGCACGCTGTTCATCATGTCGAACACGTGCTTCATTTTGGGACTCTGCCCGATGATGCCCTCGAACGCGCTGCTCTCGCGCGCCTGCTTGCGCAAATGGCGATTCTCCTCGCGCAGCGCTTCGTACAATTGCGCGTTTTCAATGGCGATGGCCGCTTGATTGGCAAAGGCATTGAGAAACGGCACGCTGGTTTCCGTGAAGCCGCTGCGCTGTTGAATGCTATCGAGATAAATCACGCCGATGGGCTTTTGCTTGATGGCGAGCGGCACGCAGGCCACGGATTGAATGCGATTGAGAATGATGCTCTCGGAATTGCGCCATTGCTCGTCCGCCTGCGCGTCGTAGCTGATCACGGCCTCGCCGCGCTGCAAGACATCGCGCACGACGCTGTTGGAAATGTCGGTGATGTCTTGAATGTTTTGCGCGGAAATATTGCGCGCCGTGCGCGCCGCCAGCTCGCCGGTTTCATTGTTCAACAAAATGAATCCGCGCTCCGCCCCCACGGTTTCCACGGCGATATCCATGATCTTTTCGAGCAAGGGATCGAGTTCGCGCATGGTATTGATAATCGCGCTGATGCGCGAGAGCGCGGACAGCACATCGCCGAGATTGCGCTCAGAAAAATTTGTCATAGGGTGTTTCGACGTCAACCACCAAATTCAACTGCAAAAGTTTTGAGTTGTGAAACGGCCAAAGCCGCGGGAAGCACGGCGGCAACAACGGCTCATTCCACCCGAAAAGCGGCGGGCTGGGAGGCGCTGGTGTTGCCGAATTCATCAATCACCGAAACCGACCAGCGATATTCGCCGCTGGCCAGCGTGCGATCCACCGTAAACGTCGTATCCTGCTCGCTTAAATTCGGGCTTTCCCAGGCCAACGTATTGATGCCGCCGATCACGCGCGTCACCCGCGCGCGGTAGGTAAACGGAAACGGAAGATTCATTTTTTGCCAGCGTAATTGCGGGCGGGCATTCGTCGTTTGCAAATCTCGCGGCGCGGCGGTTTGCGGTGATTGATCGATGATGCGAAACAAAATCAACTCTTTTGGGGTGGGCATGTGATCGAGCCGGTCACGGACTTTGATGCGAATCGGATAGCCGATGGCCGCGTGCAGTTTGCCGTGCGGCAATTCCGAACCGAACAATCTGAACTCGTACACACCGGCGGAGGAGGTGGCTTGCATGGTATCTTGCAGCCCAAATGCCGGCACTTCAATCATCACCGAAGCAATATCCGCCAAACCATCGGGATCCGAAACCTGCGTCTCGAACTGCGCATAGAAAATATCCTCCTCGGGCGGCAAATTGTTCAGATGGAAGGTTTGTCCGCTAAAGCTGTGGATTTGCGGCAAGGCGTCGAGTTTGAACATCAGCCGCTGCGGCTCCTCTTGTTGCACCGCAATGCGCACAGAGTCCGGCACATAACGCGGATCGCGCGCGAAAACCCAGTAATCGCCGACCGGCACGTCGCGAAAGCTGAATAAGCCGTCGCCATCGGTGACCGTGCTCAAGTTTTGCGGCGCCAATTCGATGGCCACCCCGCTGATCGCAAGGAAAGGCTGATAGTATGTTGTAACTTGCCCTCGAACCACGCCGGTTTTAACAAAAAGTGCGGAGCCCGGATCAAGAGGATTTTCATGCGGCACCTCGCCGAAACAGGCGCTGAGCAACATTGCGGCGCACAACGAAAGCGTGAATTTCATCATGACAGGAAAGTTCGTGACAGGTCCTTCTGCTAACTTCATACGTTCTCCCGCTTAACCTGGAGATATACCATCAGGCAGGCAGATTTGGGGATGAAACAAGTTTGTCACAGAAATAAAATTTGCAATTATTTAATAGGCCTATTAGATTAGGCCATTGCAATCAAAATACCTCCTCGAAACCCCAACTCCGGGAAGCGCGTTGTGTTAGCCATACATATCAAAAATGATGAAAACCGCAGCCTGTATTTGGCAGAATGCCCGGCCCCGAAGTATGATCGCGATGACGTTCTCATCAAGATTCATGCGACGGCGGTGAATCGCGCGGATCTGCTGCAACGCCGCGGGCATTATCCGCCTCCGCCCGGCGCCTCGGAGATCCTGGGCCTGGAAGCAGCGGGTGAAATTATTGCTGTCGGCAAAAACGTTGCGGGTTGGCAGGCCGGAGACCGCGTCTGCTGCCTGCTTGCCGGCGGGGGCTACGCCGAGTTGGTGAATTGCCATTGCGACATGTTATTGCCGATTCCCGCAAACATAACTTTCGAGCAAGCGGCCGCGCTGCCCGAGGCCTTTTATACCGCTTATGCAAATTTGTTCGGAGAGGCGCGTTTGCGCGCCAAGGAAATTGTTTTGATTCATGCGGGCGCCAGCGGTGTGGGCACGGCCGCGATTCAATTGGCGCGCTATGCCGGCGCACTCGTCATTGTCACCGCCGGCTCCGAAGAAAAACTCAGCCGCTGCCTCGAGCTGGGCGCGAATCACGCCATCAATTATAAAAGCGATGACTTTGTCGAACGGGTGCGCAAGATCACCAACGGCCTGGGCGTCGACGTGATTCTCGATTGCATCGGCGCTTCCTATCTTGCCCAAAATCTTTCCTTGTTGAAACGCAAAGGCCGGCTGGTGCTGATTGGCTTGATGGGCGGCGCCACGGCTGAGATCGATCTGGCGTTGGTGTTGCGGCAACGCTTGCAGGTAGTCGGATCGGTGTTGCGCTCGCGGCCGCTGGATGAAAAAATCGCGCTCACCAGGCACATTCGCCGGAAAGTGCTGCCGCTGCTGCGCAACGGCTTGTTTCAAGTGGTGATCGACAACATCTTTCCGCTGGCGGAAGCGGGGCAGGCGCATGCGCATGTCGCGGCAAATCGCAATATCGGGAAGGTTGTCTTGCGCGTCGTTTGAACAGCAACGCAACGGCAAACGCTTCACAATTGCTGGATCGCAAAATACAAAAAACATTTTGCGGGTTAATTTTGCATTCTATGACATTCCATAATATCACCTCAGCTTAAGGAGACACACATATGGCATTCAACATCAGACCCTTGCACGACCGGGTGATGGTCAAGCGCCTGGAAGATGACGCAAAAAAATATGGCAGCATTATTATCCCGGACACGGCTTCGGAAAAGCCGATGAAGGGCGAAATTCTGGCCGTCGGTAAAGGCAAAATCAAGAAAGACGGCAACCGGCAGGAGATGAACGTCAAGGCCGGCGACAAAATCGTGTTCTCGAAATGGGCGGGCGACGAGTTTGAGTATGAGGGCCAGAAATTCTTGATTCTCTCCGAAGACGATATTCTTGCCGTGTTGTGAAAGGCAAGGCCTGGATTGATGGATTATCGGAGTAATAGTCCATCAATCCACTAATGCTTCATGTCCCTTTCCGCGTCTTGACATTTCCTCCTCTTCTGTTTACTTTTCCGCCCGTCAAATCCCCCCACTGAATTCATGCGCAGCGGCAAACCTCGGGGCACACAGCTAACGGTACGCTGAAGATTTTTGAAGGAACATTTCATGCTTCGCAGACTCTTTGGCGACGATGTGGCGGAAAACGACGCCCACCTATCCGAGTATTTCATCGAAACGCCGGCGTATCGCATGGCGCTCTCCGGTGAAAAGCGTTTCATCATCGGCCGCAAAGGCGCGGGCAAAAGCGCGATTTGCCAGCAGTTGCAAAAACAATTGCCCAAAGCCGGCGCGTTGTGTATCCCATTGGCGCCGCAACGCATCCAATTCACCGCGCTCAAGCTCGGTCTCAGCGATCTTTCACGCTGGGGCAATGAGTCGGATGCGGTGCTGCAACGCGTTTGGTATTACGGCTTGCTGTGTGAAACCGCCTACGCCCTGGTGCGCCAGAGCAAACGCGAACACGATTCGGAATTTGCCAAAATCGCTGCATTCGTCAACAAGCACTACAACTATAGTGAACCAAATGCGTTTGCGCGATTGCTCAAAACCACCTCCCTGTTTCTGGAACAGCTCGAGCTTGGCATCGGCCCGTTGAGCGTGCGCCGTCCCGGCCGCGCATTCGATCCGATTGCCGTGGAAACGGAGCTGGAAAATTTGCGCGTGCCGTTGGCAAGCTTCATTGCGCGCCATTTGCCGCAAGGCGTTTATATTTTGATCGACAATCTTGATGAAGGATGGGACAACTCGGCGGAGGCGAATGCTTTCGTGCGCGGCTTGCTGCTTGCCGTGTATGAGATTTGCCAGCCCAACATTCCGGTGCGGTTGATCGTATTCTTTCGCGCGGACATGTATGACAACGTCACGCGCCAGTTTCAACACGTGGACAAATACCGGCAGTTTCAAGAACACATTTACTGGGGTCGCAAAGAAATCATCGAATTGGTGGCGCAACGCTTGCGCGTCAATTTGAAAATCAAAAAGCCGATGACGGACTTGCACGTGTGGAATGTTGTGTTTGACGGCGATGACGATCGCACGAACATTCCGCATTACATCATCGATCGCAGCTTGTTGCGGCCGCGCGAAGTTCTGCAATTTTGCCGTCTCGCTGCGGAGAAAGCGCAACAGCGCGGCCATCCCAAAATCACGATGGAAGACATTCAGGACTCCGAGCGCGAATATTCTCGCTGGAAAATCGACGATCTGTGCAACGAATTTCTTTTCGCGCTGCCCGGCTTGAAGGAAAACGTGTTGCAGCGTTTCCTGGGCGGTTCTGCCCGCTTCACGCCGCCGCGGCTGCGCACCCTGTTGGAAGACGCGCTCACCGATCCGCGCAGCGTAGCCCGGCAGGAATGGCTCGAAAACCTCCGGCACGCAGATGAATTGATTCAAGTGTTATACAACATCGGCTTCTTGAAATCCACCAGCCAGGGCAAGCATTGGCAAAGCGCACAAGACCCGGATTATAACATCGCGCTGGCCGAGGCTTTTGTGGTGCATCCCGTGTTTCGCAGTTATTTGAGGATTGGATAAGATCTAAAAATTTAGACCTACGGATTCGCTTGCAAAAGCCTTTTCTGCTGGAATTGGCCGATTTTTTCATCACATCGACAGCCGGGTTTTGCAAAAGCCGTCATCTTCCTTGAATCAGTCCAGCGCCCGTTGCAGTAATCTTTCTCTCGAACTGTTATCAAGCGAATCTTGTGAAATACTCGGCAATGGGCCAAGAACTTCACAATCTCCTTGCCAGGATGACAGGGCAAAATAGGGATAGACTTTTCAAGGAAACAGTGCACGAAGTTCCGAATTGAACTCTTGGAGAATTCATTCTATGCGATCTACAATTTGTGTCGCTTGGCTCACAGCGCTTTTGCTAAGCAGCGCCCACTGCCGTGACAGTGTGCACGTTCTCATCGTCTATCACTCTGAAGCCGGGCATACACAAACGATGGCCGAGGCCGTCGCCAGAGGCGCACGTTCGGTAAGCGGCGTGAAGGTGACTCTGCTGCCGGTTGCCGAAGCGACGAATGAAAACGTGCTGGCCGCAGATGCCATCATTCTCGGAAGCCCGGTGCACAACGCCAACGTGACGCCCGCTCTGCAGCAGTTTATCAATCGCTGGCCGTTTGAAGGCGAGCCGTTGCGCGATAAAATCGGCGCAGCCTTTGTGACCGCCGGCGGCATGTCAGCAGGAGAAGAACTCGTGCAAATGAATATTTTGCATTCGATGTTGATTTTCGGTATGATCGTCGTGGGCGGGCCGGATTGGCGCTCGGCATTCGGCGCCTCCGGGATTGTAGAAGAAGAGCCGTTTAAAACTCAAACAGGAGAGGTGGCAACCCCATTTCTGGCAAAAGGCGAGGCGCTGGGCAAACGCGTGGCAGAGTTGGCAAAACGATTATCAACAAAATGAAATCAGGCCTTCACCTTTCAATGTTGGCTTCGCGTGGCAAAGGCCTGATAGGATCATCAATTTTAATTTTAATGCGACCCGCGCTGAATCACTTCAACCTTCACAATTTTGATTTCCGGATCCGGCTGTGATTGCGCATTTACCGGCGCATTGCAGATTTTATCCACCACCTCCAGGCCCTTCACCACGCGGCCGAAAACCGTGTGTTTGCCATCCAGCCAGGGCGTGTCAATCTGATTGATAAAAAATTGTGAGCCATTGGTATTCGGCCCGGCGTTGGCCATCGCCAGCGCGCCGCGCACCGCCTTGTGCGATTGCAAGGTGGAATCGTATTGATAGCCTGAGGCTTCGTAGAGTTCCTGCAGCGTCATTTGACTGAGGCGATCCATCTCCTGTTGAATTTGATCCCGTTTCGCCTCCACGTCGGCTTGCGAATAGATGCCGAGCTTTTGGCCGATTTGCATTTGATAGCGCTGCACCTCGTTCTGCAAGGAGAACTGCACCTCGGGCAACTTGATTTTATCCAAACCCAGAGCCGCGGCATTGATTTCGTCTTTGAACTTGTAGCCCGGATCGCCGCTTCCGGTGCCCAACGGGCAACCACCCTGCAGCATGAAGTCTTTGATCACGCGGTGAAATTTCAAACCGTCATAAAACGGCCGCTTCACCATCTCACCGGTTTTGGGATCTTTGAATTCCTTCTTGCCCTCAGCCAGGTTGAGAAAGTTGGCAACGGTTTCCGGCGCATCTTTTTCAAACAATTCCAGGTAAATGTCGCCCGCTGAGGTTTGCAGCAACGCTACTGGATTTTTTTCATCGCTCAGCGGCTGGTCATATTTGACCGGCTGGCCGCATCCCACGGTAGCCACCGCGAATAACAGCAACAAACTGAAATAGATCATCTAATTTCTCCGCACGTGAAATGAGTTATGAAAAGGTTAGATCAAAATGGCTGGGAAAATACGCATCCGCCGGTTGCGCCGCAAGCTTTACTTTTTTTGAATCCCCGCCATTCCGCGCTTGCCTTTCCCCGTGAGAATGGCGATATTGCCCGACAATTTTCACAAAAACGCGAAGAGACGTGTTTCGGAGGAGATGATGCTAGTGCAAAGGCTGCCGCAGTTGTGGTGCTGGTCCGTCGCTGTTTTGCTCACTGCCGGTAGTCACATAACGCATGCGAGCGAAACAAAATCCGTGCAACGCGTTCATACCGCCGAGCATTTTCCGCAGGGCGCACTGCAATCCGGCTTGCGCGTGCAGCAGGA
Source organism: Cytophagia bacterium CHB2 (assembly GCA_030263535.1). Classification (NCBI taxonomy): domain Bacteria; kingdom Pseudomonadati; phylum Bacteroidota; class Cytophagia; species Cytophagia bacterium CHB2. The sequence continues at coordinate 9,715 of SZPB01000058.1, read as the reverse complement.
AACGCTGACGCTCGCGCCAATGGCTGCAACCTCGAGTTATGTGTCGCCGATTGTTGCGAATGATTTTTCATTCAACGCCATTGGTCCGCATTGGCACGCGCAGTTGCCGGAAGACGCCGATTTGAAGCTTTATGTGCGGGTGAGTATTGAGGGCGAGCATTGGGGCGATTGGATTTTTGTGCCGCAGGAAGAAGGGCCGATTGACGAACGAACGGAAGCGGGAGAGCCGAATCCCTTCGCCGGCGATCAAACCGGCGCGCTGGTTTTTGTCCATCCTGAAAGCCGCTTCGTGCAATACCGTTTTGATTTTATCGCCGGGCCGCAAGGCTCGCCTCGCTTGAGGCGCATGGCGCTGCAACTCATCAATTCGATGGAGGGGCCGAGCCTCGAACCGGCCGGACACGCACCGGATAAGCACGAACAAAACGCGCACACCGCGGCAGTACCCAAACCGAAAATCTATAAACGCGCAGAGTGGGGCGCGCGTTCACCCAGCAGTGGCTATCTTTACACGCGTGCAAATCATATTGGCTTTCATCATACCGCCGGCGTGGCGGATTTCAATGTCGGCAATTTGAATGATTGCGCCGCGCGCGTGCGCGCCATTCAGGCTTATCACATGGACAGCAACGGTTGGATCGACATCGGATACAACTATGCCATTTGCAAACACGGCCACATTTTTCAAGCGCGTGAAGACGATAACGATGCCAATGATGTGCACGGCGCGCACGACGGCTTCAATGCCGGCAGCATGGGCGTGTCAACGCTGGGCTATTTCCATGCGCCGTATAATCAGCAACCCACGCCCGAGATGCTGCATGCGCTGCAGCTTTTGATGGCATGGAAATGCGATGAGCGCAACATCGATCCGAAGGCCGCGAGTTTGTATGCGGCTTACGGCGCGGTGCGCGACAATATTTACGGACATCGCGAAGTGCGCGCCACCGCCTGCCCGGGCGATATTCTCTTTACCAAAAAACAGTCCATTCGCGATTCCGTGGCGCAGATTATCAGGGATGCCGTCACCGGCGTACACGAACACTCCGGGCCACAACCCTTATCATTTCAAATGCTGCAAAGTTACCCCAATCCATTTTCAACATCAGCGACAGGCGCGCCCGCAAAAATCATCGTGAATTTGCCAAGCCCGGAGACGGCAGAACTGGCCATTTACAACACCCTCGGCCAGCGCGTACGCCTTTTGCAGAATCGTTTCATGCCTGCTGGGCAGCATGAAGTATTTTGGGAAGGCAGAAATGAAGAAGGCCGGCAGCAAGCCGCCGGCCTTTATTTCGTGCGCCTAACCACGTCAAAGCAAACACAGCAAATCAAGCTTTTGCTGGTAAAATGATTCTGGTTGCTGGTCGCTGTCTCAAGCAACGAGCAACCAGTAACCAGTAACCAGCATCAAACCTCACTTTCCGTGCAGTTCCTTCCACTCTTCTTCAAATTCATTCCCCGGAATCCAGCGCGGCATTTCCGATGCATTCGCGACTCTTAACGCCGTCTGAAAGAAAACCCGCATATCGCGCTCACAACCGGAAAGATCCCACGCCTCATTGATCTCATCAATAACTTGATGATAGTGTGAGGCATGATATTCATCGATGTCAACCTTCGGCGGCTGCAGATATTGCTTGCCGGGATTGAGATACAGCGCCGGAATGCCGGCCTTGGCAAAATTGACTTGATCCGAGCGATAAAAGCTGCCGGCATTGGGATTGGGATCGCCCACCACTTCCATCGCCCCCGCCTGCGCATCCGCGCTGCTGATAGTGTATTGCTGCGCCACGGCTTTCAAATCCTCGCCAAGCGTGCTCATATCAACCCCAATCGCGGCAATGTCGGACGTAAGGCCGAAGATCTGCGGCATATCCACATTGAAATTCGCAACCATGCGATTGAGCGCAAACGGCGGATTCACCACGAACCACTGACTGCCCAACAAACCGCTTTCTTCCGCGGCGCATGCCAGAAACAACACCGAGCGTTTCGGGCGTTCTTGCAGCGAGGCCATGGCGCGCCCGAGCGTGATCAGGCACGAGGTGCCCAGGGCATTATCCCACGCGCCGTTGTAGATTTTGTCCTCCCCCGGCAAATCTTCATTCACGCCCAGGTGATCATAATGCGCGGAGAACACGATCACCTGCTCTTTCAGCTCCGGATCGCTACCTTCGATCATTGCAATCACATTCTTGGTTTCAACCTTGCGAATCACGGTTTCGAGATGCGTGGTCACACGATAACCGGTATCAACGGGTTTAAAATCGCGACTCGCTGCCAGGGCAAACATGCCGTCAAGCGTGGTGTTCATCGCTTGCGCGATGCGTTCCGCCGTTGGTTGATCGATCCAACCCAGCAAATCGACTTGATATCCGCTGTTCGGCAAATCGAGCGCGAAATGCTCTTCCGCGCCGCTGTGCTGCACCACGTTGAAGCCGTAACTGGCAGAGGGTGTGGTGTGAATCATGATGGCTCCGGCTGCGCCGTGCTTCATCGCCTGCTCGAATTTGTAGGTCCAACGACCGTAATACGTGCGGGCTTGGCCTTTAAATAATTCGACACCGTTTTCCGTAACCGGCGGATCATTGTTGAGGAACAGCAACACTTTTCCGGCGACTTCAGCGCCTTTGAAATCATCCCAGGCATGCTCGGGCGCTTCGACGCCGTATCCGACGAACACCAGCGGCGCGTCTTGAATATCGACGATTTCTTTTTGAGAAGAAGACCAATACGTCAGGGTCGAATCCGAAGTATAACCCAGCTCGCCCGAGGAGTGACGCAACGAAAACGTCGAATTCTCCGCGATTTTCTTCATGCCCACCATGCGCACCGGCTGAAAATAAGAACCGTTGACGGGCGCAAGGCCAACGGCTTTGAAACGATCGGCGATATACGCCGCAGCTTTCTCGCCGCCTTCGGTTCCGGGCGCGCGGCCGGCCATATCATCCGCGGACAATACCTGCACATCTTTGAGTATATCTTCCTGCGTAATCAGGTTGACGGCGTCGGATTCGGAAACGCCGCGGCCGCCGCATGCCGCCAAGGCGAGTGCAAAAAACATCACGAGCAGAATTGAAAAAGAACGCATGTCTCCTCCGTTTAAATGGTGAACGTGAATGCTATTGATCATCAAAAAAACTGATGCGAACTCGCCGCCCGGGCGATAATTTTTCACAAACACAATCGTGACGGCAAGCGAATGATAGGATTTTTTGCCGGAACATGCAAAGCAATACTAACAAGCCGTTTGCAATCGTAAAAAATACTACTCCGGAGCTTCAGCCTAAATTCAGATGAGATAAACAAAAAAACAGCTTCTGCCCGCTCGGCAGGCAAAAGACGGCCAAAATCTCCTTGACTTTGGTAGCCGGATTCTTTATTGTACTGCCGCTTTTTTAGGGGCTGTAGCTCAGTTTGGGAGAGCGCTTGAATGGCATTCAAGAGGTCGTCGGTTCGATCCCGATCAGCTCCACACAAAACTTCTAAGGCGCTAATGAGGCGCCTTTTTTGTTTATGGCCGATTGCAGAATCGTATTATTTATTGCAATCTTGCCTTAAAAGCCGACTTTCTGCTTGATTATCGCTTTGAATATTTTTATTATTGCCCCGTTTATGTAAAAAAATATTTTGCCCGGCATTAACCCCTTGGTTGAGGAACGCTGCTCATGTCGATGCTCAAGGAAACTATCGAAATCAGAAGGCCAATCACCGATGTGTGGCCTTATCTCGACATCGCGCGGTGGCCAAAAGTCTCGCCGATTTTTCATGAAGTCGAGCCTCAGGAGGCTGCGATGCAAGCAGGCGCGCAGTATATCGTGACAGCCGGACCGGGCGAAGAGAAAGTGAAGTACAATATCGAGATCGTCGCCTACGATCAAGCCTTGGGGCGACTGGTTTATAAAAGAACCGGCGGCCCCTTGCCGGGCACGAGTGAGTGGTCTCTCGCGGCAACGCCCGCAGGCACACGCGTCATCTATACCAATCATTATCTGCACGATTTGAACTCCAACTCGCTCAGTTCGATTATGCGCGCCATGGAACGCTTCCTTGGCGATCTGCGCAACGCTGTGGAAAATTCTTCCTCGGCAAAGAAATCAGAATAATCATACCCGCGCGTAGCGTTTCATTAATTCTACCAAATTCCTTCCTTTCAGCTATGTCAGTTCATCCACAGCGTGGACTGACATGCACACTTTTTTGCCCTTCCGCAGCTCCGAACTCCCCGCCATTATCATCAATAAAAACAAGAGTTTTTCTCCATTCAATTCGGCTTCATTTTGCATGGCATAATGCTTGAGAGAGAAGCGAGCAAAACGCTTTGGTATGCTCACTTCTCAAATCAGAAATTGGAGGTTGTCATGGCGTCAAAATGGACGAGGCATTTGATGGGTGTGGGATGTGCGGGCTTGTTGTTGCTGTCGGCATGCGCGCAGAATCCGGTGGAGCCGGATCCGCCGGCGCACCGTGAATTTGCGCAAATGGCCAGCGCGAATGGCGCAGCGATTTTTCGCGGCGTGCAAACGCTGACGACTTTGCATCGTGCGCAGGAAGGGCCGCAGGCTTATGGAAAAATCAATCTGCCCGGCGTGGGCAGCATTGCCAACAGCGGGCGCATGCTCCACCAGCGGCTTGTGCCGTTTTACCGAAACGCGGCGCAGCTTGCGCAACGCCTCGGCAAGGTTGCCGCCGATACGTTGATTTATGAAGAGTGGAAAAAAGATCCATCGACCGGCATTATTTATCACTCGCGCATTTATTATGACGGCAGCAGCGGCAACGCGCGCCTGGTTGTGGTGGCCAGTGACTTTCCGGCAAGCGATGTGGTGCAGCGCGATTCAGCGGACATTGTTGTGCAAACCAATTTTACGCTGCAAGACACCACTGACGATGTCATCAAACAGCTCAGCGTGCGGCGCGATTATCGCGCGAATTATCGTTTACAATTCGAAACCGGCACATTGATTCCTGACGCATATCAGCCCGGCAGCGCGCCGGACGGCGGCATTATCGACGGCCGCCGCGTCTTTGCCGCACAGCAAGACTCGGTTGAAGCGGTTTATCATTTGGAATATCACGCCAACAGCAGCGGCAATCTCTCGGAAACCGTGCGCTTTGCCGATGGCACACGCTATCAAGCCAACCTGACTTTCACAGCAGATCAAGTTTTGATCGCGATCAATTTCCGCGACGGCGCAAGCGAGCAAACCAACATCACGTTCGAGCAGCCGCATCGCTTGCGTTTCAACAAATTCCTGACGTTTGCGCCCGGCGCCGATCCGCGCTCACTTCATGAAAGCGGCAATTTCGCCATGAATCCGGTGGATTCGTCTGCGACGGCAGATTTCAGCCGGGAGATTTTCTATGCGAACGGTACCTCGCTGCAAGAGGAGTTTCACGCTGCAGAATCGCGCCAAAATGGCTTGCGCCGGGTGACAATTTCGGCGAGCAACAGTAACGGCGAAAGCGGCAACTGGGTTTGGCAGCAAGGCGTGGAAAAGGATCGTCTCACCGGCAACGCGATTGATAAAGAGCAACATTACATTCTCTTCTCCGGAGATTTTTATCGTGACGGCAGCGCCGATCTTCACCTTGAAGTTTATGCTTCACAAACAGCTTATGAGGCAGGTGAACTACCGCTCTTCACCGCTGATTTGCACATTGGTCCTGACGGCGGCGGCAGCGGTACGGTAATTTCCAAAGATGGAATTGAAGCGTTTGACTTTGGCACAAATTCGGAACTGCGCGGTTGACGAGCAAGAAACGGTTATTTTTGCCGAGAGTGAATTCTTTGTTTTAAAAGTAAAGACTTTTTGGTAAGCGGATTTGCAAGTATGCGGATAGAGGGTGCCGTGTGATTTGCGGAATCTGCTTACCGAAAGCTTTTTGGGGCGGCTCGCCCGCGTTTGGATGCGGGCGTTCGAATCCCAAAAGTTCCGCGGCGAAATTCCGCTTGACATCGTGCCGGTATTTATTTACCATAAATGCAGATTTTTTACGCTTCTGGCGCGTGCTGCGGCTATAGTTATTCCCAAAAAATGCACGATTTCTCCAAGGAGACAGAACATGCGAGCGCTGTGGACCGGTCGCCTGCAATTCAGCTTATTTGATTTTCCGATTAAGGTTTATTCCGCGACGCAATCGAATGACATCTCGCTCAACATGCTGCACGCACCCTGCCAGTCCAAAATCAAATATGAAAAACGCTGCCCGGTACACGGCCCGATTCTGGAGGGCGAAATCACCAAGGGTTATGAATTTGAAGCCGGCAAGTTTGTCACGCTCAGTGAAACGGAATTAGAAACGCTTGCGCCCAAGGCGCAGCGCGCGCTGGAGGTTTTGTTTTTCGTCGATCAGCCCGCGCTTGAACCGTTGCTGTTCGATACACCGTATTATATGGCGCCCGACGGGCCTATGGCGCGCGAGGCGTTCAATAATCTGCGGGAGGCCATGCGCAGCTCCGGCAAATATGGCATCGGCCACATGGTGATGAATCGCAAGCAGCATCTGGTGGCTTTGTGGGTCAAAGAAAACGCCATCGTCGTTTCGACGCTGCGTTACGACAGCGAGGTGCGGGATGTCGCCCTGCTCGACGATCTGAAAGCCGCAACCAAAAAGAACAAAGAAGAGATTCAGATGGCCGCGGATTTGATCGATAAACACACGAAGAAATTCCGCTACAAAAGCTTCAAAGACGGGTATCAGGAAAAATTGCTGGCGCTGATTAAAAGTAAAGTGGCCCAACTGCAAGCCGCCGCACAGACGAAGGAAGTCGAGACCACGGCAACCTATGCAACGGCTGTTTCAGGCAATGGTGCGCCCGTAAAGCGCGGCATGGAAAAAGCCCCGCCAACGGCAAAGAAAACACGGCGCAAAACTGGCACGGACAATTAGAATTCATTGCAAACAAACGCTTCGTTAAAGACCACACGAAAACCGTTTTCGTGTGGTCTTTTCATCTCTGGTAGAAGGACATGCCTACGCCGGACGATCAAAACATTTTTGCCCATCACGTTATCGTTTTTACCGGCAAGCTTGCCTCGTTTTCGCGCAAAGAGGCGCAGGAACTGGTGCAGCGCCATGGCGGGCAGGCGCCGCCGCGTGTGACGAAAGAGACTACGATGTTGGTGATGGGCGAAGAAGGCTATCTCGCCAACATTGTCAAGAGCAACAAGCTCAAGCGCGCGGAGGCGATCAACGCCGGCGGCGGCAATATTCGCATCATCCCGGAATCCGAATTTCTCGAAACTGCCGGGCTGGAGAGCAAAACCACGCTCGAAAAAAAATTTTACTCCCTGGATCGCATTCAGCGCGTCTTCCCGCGCCTGCGCCCTGATCTCATCAAATATTTTGCGCATTGGGGCTTCTTCACGCCCGCGGTCAAAACCAACGCGCAGCAGTATTACGAGTTCAAAGACCTACTCACCTTTCGGCAAATCGACGAGCTGATCGAACAGGGTCTGGCGTTGCGCGCGGTTGCGCAGCGTTTGCTGCAAAACCGCACGCCTTCCGCGCAAGTAGCGCTCGAGTTTGAAGAATTCAAACCCAAGGGCGCCGTGCTTGCCCTCGCACCCAAACCCGAAAGCAAAGAACCGCCGCGCACCGCGGAGGAGTGGTACGATCTCGGCTATCGCAATGACGGCAATCCGGAAACCTATTCTCAGGCCATTGATGCCTACGAAAATGCGCTTGCCATGAATCCGCATTTCGTCGAGGCCATGATCAATCTGGCGAATATCTATTTTCACCAACGCGAGCTGCCTGCGGCGGCGCAACTGCTCGAGCGCGCGCTGGCAGAAGACGGCAACAATTATCTCGCCTGCTACAATCTCGCGAATATTTATGACGAGTTGGGCGAATCCGAAAAAGCTTTGCAGTTTTATCAACAAGCGCTTGTCATTTTTCCGGAATACGAACCCGCAGTTTTCAACCTGGCGGTGATCTATGAAAAGCTCGGCCTTGTCGAAAAAGCGCAAGCGCAATGGCAAAGGTATTTGCAGATCGATCCCGCCGGTGAATGGGCAAAGGTTGCCAAAGAACATTTGAAAGGAAGCGTGGGATAGACCGGAAGCTATTTGATGTCGAAGTTTATCGCAATAAAAACACAAAGGCCTGCTGGAGAAATTTCTCTAACAGGCCTTTTTGTGGTTGGGATGGGGTATGCGAATCAGCGCGGGTGAAAACTTGAACAAATCGCGCTTGGCGTCGGCTTCGACAAGCTCAGCCGCCGACAAGCTCAGCCGGCGTCCAGTTCGCCAGCGAGAAGTTCAGGCTTCGACAGGCTCAGCCTGCGTTTAGTTCTGCTAGGCGCCAGCTCAACTTACATTGAAACCGAGCATAATCACAAAAAATGAATATCAGTGAATGATGATATTTAGCATGAAGCCGTTGGAATTGCCGCGAATCGGGTCATTGAGATCGGTGAATTCGTTATTCTCACCTAGACGCAGGCGCTCGTAGTCAAAATCTTTCCAGAAAAACTCACCGCCAATGGATAAAAATCGGAACAAGCGGTAATCTGCGCCCACGGCCCACACGATACCGCCGCCGGTGAGCGTGGTTTGCGTGGCCTCGGTTTCCTGCACAAAACCTCCCAGCCCCACTTTGCCGTATGGCCGGAATTTTTCATAAGGCCGCAATTTATATTGCAGATTCAGCTCGAGACCGCCCACGTTACTCTCAAGATTCGCATTGTCGTTGTGCTTGTGCGCGCTGCCCTGCAAGCCCAGCCACAAGGTAACATTTTGGGAAACGCCATACCCCAAATGCAAGGCGGCAGCGTCTCCGGTTTCAAGATTCTGGCTGCTCGTGAGCCGTTGGTTGCCCACCCCGACATTCAGCTTCAAACCGAGGTTGGAATTCTGCCGCGACGGCTGTGCGCTGCTTGTCAGTGGTAACGCGGCCAGCATGGCGGCCGCGACCATAATACGCAAAAACATTCTCAGGTTCATGAGGATTTTCTCCCAATTTCCGTGATGATCAATCGTTACTCTTCGGTTCTCCAAAAATTACCGCCCGGCGGGTAATTTGTCAGATGATAATTCATCTTGACTGCACCCATAAAAAATGGGAACGCCCGGGCGATGATTTGAATCGTCCTGTTCAAATTTTGAAAAAAATCATTCAAAAGCCATACCAAATTTATCACGAAATGATTTGCTGGTTTTAGCAGTGAATTGTACATGTCGCTATAGGCGATTTCAACACAGTGTTGCGATCATGCCACAGGGTAAGTACACAAAGTTAACGTTTAGCCAGCATGAGGCAGCGACTTTTCGCTTGACTTTTCTGGCGGATGAGCCTACATTTGCGGCGTTAATTTTATATAGATTTGAAGCGTTTTCATTGCTAGGCCTGCTTAAGAAGACGGCTCTGAGGCTCATCAACCTGAGACGCACGACATGCCGATTACATACCTGGATGGACCACGTTTGAAAGATTCTGTGATTGCCGGCGCGCAACGTCTGATTCAAATGCAGGAACACTTGAACAATATCAACGTTTTTCCGGTGCCGGACGGAGACACGGGAACCAACATGGCGCTCACCATGCGCAGCGTGGCCGAAGGCGCATTGAATTGCAAAGACGCCTCGGTGCACGCCGTGAGCGTGGCGCTGGCAGACTCAGCGCTGATGGGTGCGCGCGGAAATTCGGGCGCCATTCTCGCGCAATTTTTCCAGGGGCTGTCCGAAGGGCTCAACGGTAAAACCCG